>CACYHZ010000032.1 GCA_902774345.1 uncultured Bacteroidia bacterium
TCGGAAACCTGCACCATGGCCACGTCGCAGGGCAGGGCACCGTGGCGGTACATGGCCTGGGTCTCGAACAGGTTCACCGGAATATAATCGGCCAGACCGGCCTGTACGGCGGGACGGAGATTCGGCCCCACGAAAAAGCCCTGGTCCAGGAAAGGCCCGCCTTCCCCATAAGGAGCCGGCCCTTCCGTATGGAAATGGTGGAAGTGCACGTCCTGCAGCTCCCCGGCGCGACGGCACAGGGCCTCGATCAGGATGTGCGGCACGCTGGCGATGCTGCTCAGGTGGATATGATCCCCGCTGCGGACGGCGCGGACGGCTTCATCGGCCGAAAGGAAAAGCTGGTTTTTCATCGGAAAGCAAAGATAGCATTATTTGTTGTATATTTGTGCTCCCAAACTGAATTCTATGCACACACGCGAAGAGAAACTGGCTGCCTTCGGCCGCTTGCTGGACATCATGGACGCCCTGCGGGAAAAATGCCCCTGGAACGCGGCCCAAACCTTTGCATCCATCCGCCGGCTCACGGAAGAAGAAGTGTACGAACTGAGTGATGCCATCATGGACGGCGATCGTCCGGAAACCGCCAAGGAAATCGGCGACCTGCTGTACCACATGGTGTTTTACGCCAAAATCGCTGAGGAAGAAGGCTCCTTCGACATTGCCGACAGCCTGAACAAGATCTGCGACAAGATGGTATTCCGCCATCCACACGTCTTCGGGCCCGAAGCCGGGAAGGCCACTACCGCCAAAGAGATTGCCGATACCTGGGAACTGGTGAAAGCCAAGGAGAAAGGTGGCAACAAACGCGTGATGTCCGGCATCCCCAAGGCGATGCCCGCCCTGGTGAAAGCCATCGCCATGCAGGAAAAAGCCCGCGGCTGCGGCTTCGACTGGGAAAAGAAAGAAGACGTTTGGGATAAGGTCCAGGAAGAAGTGGGCGAAGTGACGGAAGCCGCCGCCGGAGCCTCTCCGGAACAGTTGGAGATGGAATTCGGAGACCTGCTGTTCGCCGTCATCAACGCCGCCCGCCTGTACGGCACGGACCCCGAAGCCGCCTTGAACCGCAGCTGCGAGAAGTTCCGCCGCCGCTTCACCTACCTGGAGGAGCACACCCTTCGCAAAGGCCTCTCCTTCAAAGACCTGAGCCTGGCCCAGATGGACGCCGTCTGGGACGAAGCCAAAGCCCAGGGGCTGTAGCATAGCTCCGCTTAGGTGCCGGGGCTGTGTTCTTGCAAATAAGTCGCAGATTTTTACTATCTTTGCAGGCTAAAACACAATTGCTATGGCAGAAAATACTTTGCTGGAGAAAGTCCTGAGCCTTCAGGATAAATACAAGAAGCTGGAAGAGCAACTGGCCGATCCTGCAGTGATTGCAGACATGAAGAAGTTCGTCCAGCTGAACAAGGATTACAAGGAGCTGCAGCCCATCATTGCCGCCGGACTGGAATACAAGCGTCTGGTGGATGAACTCTCGCAGGCCAAGGACATCCTGATGAACGAGAAGGACGACGACCTGAAGGAGATGGCCCGGGAAGAGGTGGCCGAGATTGAGCCGAAGCTCCCGGAGATGGAACAGAACATCAAGCTGCTCCTGATTCCCGCCGATCCCGACGACAGCAAGAATGCCATGGTGGAAATCCGCGGCGGCACCGGCGGCGACGAAGCGGCCATCTTTGCCGGCGACCTCTTCCGCATGTATCAGCACTTCGCCGAGCGCAGGGGCTGGAAGCTGGAGGTCTCCGACCAGGCTCCCGGTACTGCCGGCGGTTTCAAGCAAATTGTGTTTAAGCTCTCCAGCAGCACCGACGGCGTGTACGGCGTGATGAAATACGAATCGGGCGTCCACCGCGTCCAGCGCGTGCCCCAGACCGAAACCCAGGGCCGCATCCAGACCAGCGCCGCTTCGGTGGCCGTGTTCCCCGAAGCCGGCGAATTCGACATCGAACTGAATCCCGCCGATATCCGCAAGGACCTGTTCTGCGCCTCCGGCCCCGGTGGCCAGGGGGTGAATACCACCTACAGCGCCGTCCGCCTTACCCACATCCCTTCCGGTATTGTGGTGCAGTGCCAGGAGGAACGCTCCCAGTTGAAGAACCTGGACCGCGCCATGGAAGAGCTCCGTACCCGTCTGTACAATATGGAGCACCAGAAGTACCTGGACGGTATCGCCGCCAAGCGCAAGACGATGGTGTCCACCGGTGACCGCAGCGCCAAAATCCGCACCTACAACTATCCGCAGGGCCGCGTGACGGACCACCGGATCGGCTGGAGCATGTACAACCTGCCCGTGTTCATGGACGGCGACATCCAGGAGTGCATCGACCAGTTACAGATTGCCGAAAACGCCGAAAGGCTTAAAGAAGCAGGGGAGGAAAGCTAATATGCCGCGCAAAAGAGAAGAAGTAAAGGCCCTGGGCCGCAGGACCGTCTATAGCAAGACGTACAACCCCGACGTGCTGGAATCCTTTGAGAACCAGCACCCCGACAACGACTACTGGGTGCGCTTCAACTGCCCGGAATTCACCACCCTGTGCCCCATCACGGGCCAGCCGGACTTTGCCGAAATCCGTATTTCCTACGTACCGGACAAGCGGATGGTGGAATCCAAAAGCCTGAAGCTGTACCTGTTCAGCTTCCGCAACAATGGGGATTTTCACGAGGACTGCGTGAACACCATCATGAAGGACCTGGTGAAGCTGATGGATCCCAAGTACCTGGAAGTCACCGGTTTCTTTACCCCGCGCGGTGGCATCTCCATCTACCCCTTCGCCAATTACGGCCGTCCGGGGACCAAGTGGGAGCAGCTGGCCGAGAAGCGGCTGTTCAATCACGAATAGGAGAAACTACTTGGGAACGGCAGCCAGGGTAATACGGGCCTGGCAACAGCGCTGACCGCCGACGGAAAGGGCGGTATCGCACACGAACAACGCGCCTCTCTGCTCCAGCAGAGTGGCGCGTATTTCGCACAGGTCACCCGGACGCACTTCGCGGCGGAACTTCACCTGATCCATTCCGCGATACACTACCAGATTGTCCTTGAAGATTTCGACAAAAAGGGCGCCGCAGGCCTGGGCCATGATTTCGCAGAGGATGACCCCCGGGACGATGGGATTGCCGGGAAAATGCCCTTGGCAGAAGAAGGGATTCTCCGGAATGCGGTACTGGCCGTGGCAGATGCCGTCGGCATCCACCTGGACGCTGTCAATCAGCAGCATCGGGTCCCGGTGGGGGAGATAGCCCTGAATCTGTTCCCGATTCATCCCTTGTAGGGTCTGAATGCGACGCAGGCGTCGTGCCCGCCGAAACCGAAGGAATTGGAAATGCCGATGGTGAGGTCCGCCTTCACGGCCACGTTGGGCGTGTAATCCAGGTCCAGTTCGGGATCCGGTGCGTCCAGGTTGATGGTGGGCGGGCAGATGCCGTGTTTCAGGGCCAGGATGGTGGCAATGGCCTCGGCCCCGCCGGCGGCGCCGAACATATGGCCGGTCATCGACTTGGTGGAGGAAATATGGGCCTTGTAGGCATAGTCGCCCAGGGCCAGTTTGCAGGCCAGGGTTTCGGCGACATCGTTCAGATGGGTGCCCGTTCCATGGGCGTTGATGTACAGATTGTCCTTTTCCGGGTCGAAGCCGGCTTCATTCAGGGCGTCCTTGATGGACTGGGCCTGGGTGCTGCCGTCCGGACGGGGGGCGGTGGCGTGGAAAGCGTCGCAGGTGTTGCCGTAGCCCACGATTTCACCGTAGATGGTGGCGCCGCGCTCCAGGGCGTGGTCCAGGGATTCCAGCACCAGCACGGCGGCGCCGTCGCCCATCACGAAGCCCTGCCGGTTGGCGTTGAAGGGCAGCGAGGAATACTTGGGGTCCGTAGCGCGGGTTAAGGCCTTGGCATTGAAGAAACCGGCCACGCCGATGGGAATGGTGGCATGTTCGGCACCGCCGGCGATGATGGCGTCGGCATAGCCGTGACGGATGGCGCGGAAAGCCTCGCCGATACAGTGGGACGAGGTGGCGCAAGCCGTGACGATATCCAGGCAGGGGCCCTTGGCCTGGTGCTTGATGGCGATGTGCCCGGCCGCGATGTTGGAAATCATCGTAGCGATGAACAGCGGCGAAATCCACTTGCCGGAGGGGTCGTCGATCATCTTCATCGTTTCGCGGTACTGGACCTCGAAACCGCCGATGCCGGAACCCACATATACGCCCAGGCGATACGGGTCGATGTTGGCATCCTCGCCTTCGCTGTGAAGGTTTGCCTGCTGCATGGCCTGCCATGCGGCCGCCATGGCAAAGAGGGTGAAGTTGTCCTGTTTGCGGATGAAGGGTTTGTCCATCCCGAACTGCTCGGCATCAAAATTCTTCACCTTGCCGGCGAAGGTGACGGGCATATCCTTGAATTCTTCGACAAAGTCGATTCCGCACACGCCGTTGATGAGGCTGTTCCAGAAGGTATCCACATCCTGTCCTACGGAAGAGATGACCCCCATCCCGGTTACCACTACTCTTTTCGGTTCCATTCTTATATAACTTCAGTCAAAATCCTGGGAGCAGACAACAGCAATTGTTCTGCACCGCTAATAATATCATCGACGATGGCGGCGGCGGGCTCCGTCTTGCGGATGAGCCCGGCCACTTCGCCGGCAAGGAAACTGCCGCCGGAGAGGTCTCCGTCGAAAACAGCCTTGCGCAGGGACCCGGTGCCGAAGGCCCGGATCTCGTCGTCGGAAATGGAGGAATCGGCCTCCATACGGGCGAATTGTTTGGCAAACGGCGTCTTTAAACTGCGAACGGCATCGCCCAGCCGTTTGCCGGTAACCATCGTCCCAATGTCTGTAGCTTTGATCAGGCGCTCCTTGTAGGTAGGGTGCACGCAGCACTCATCGGCCACCAGGAAACGCGTTCCGACCTGCACGCCGCAGGCGCCCAGCAGAAACGCCGCCGCTGCGCTGCGTCCGTCGAAAATGCCGCCGGCCGCAATGACCGGAATGTCCACCGCATCCACTACCTGGGGCACCAGGGCCATCGTATGGATGTCGCCGATGTGTCCGCCGGATTCGGCGCCTTCCGCGATCACGGCCGTGGCCCCCAGCTCCTGCACTTTCAGTGCGTAGGCTACTGAGGCGATGACCGGAATCACGCGGATGCCCGCGGCTTTCCAGGCCTCCATATACGGGGCGGGGGAGCCGGCACCGGTGGTGACGATGTCCACGCCCTCTTCCACTACCAGCGCTGCTACTTCGGCGGCGTTGGGGGCGGCCAGCATAATGTTGACTCCGAAGGGCTTACGGGTCAGTTCCCGGGCCTTCCGGATTTCGGCGCGCACGGCTTCCGTTCCGGCATTGACGGACGAAATCAGGCCCAGTCCGCCGGCGTTGGAGACGGCCGCTGCCAGGCGGGCATCGGCAATCCAGGCCATGCCTCCCTGAAAAATGGGCTTTTCGATGCCCAGTATGTTGCAGATGCGCGTTCTCACAACGAGTAAGCTACTGAATGCAAAGATACTAAATTATTTTTTACCACCGCGTTTGCGCCGCTCGCGCACGCGATAAGCACTCTCCACCATCAGCTGGTCCTGAAAGCAGCCGCGGGCGGCCAGCAGATTGCAGATGCACACCACCAGCGGGAAAATGACCGTCCAGCGGAAGACGGGACCTTCAAAGCTGAAATACATCCAGCCCAGCCAGGCTTGCATGCCCAGGGCGATGATTCCGCTGAGCACGGCCAGGCGCATCTGCAGGATGCGGGACTTGTACACGACCAGCGCCAGTACCACCAAAAAACAGAGAATACCCAGCAGGATGCCGAAGAAGGGCTTTTCCAACTGCCAGTAGGATACTTCCAGGAGGCCGTCCGGCGTGGCCAGTTTATATGCGGGGGAGAAGCAGAGGGCCGCCAGCAGTCCAGCGGAAATCAGCAGATAAAGGGTTTGGATGCGTTGCCACATAGTTTGTTCTATTTCAGGGGTGCAAAGATACAAAATATATGCTAATCTTTTTTTATTCCTCTGAAATGACTACATTTGTAAAACAGACAACTAGAACTATCACTTATGAAACCCACTCTCTTAGTACTTGCTGCCGGTATGGGCAGCCGTTATGGCGGACTCAAACAGATGGATGGCCTTGGCCCTCACGGTGAAACCATCATCGACTATTCCATCCACGATGCCGTGGAGGCCGGCTTCGGCAAAATCGTCTATATCGTCCGCGAGTCCTTCAAGAACGATATGGAAGAACATGTGAAGCAGAAATACGCCGGTGTGAAAACCATTGACGGAGAGCCGCTTCAGTTTGTGTTCGTCACCCAGGAGCTGAACAAGATTCCCGCTCCTTTCACCGTGCCGGAAGACCGCGTGAAGCCCTGGGGTACCGCTCACGCCGTGCTGATGGCCAAGGACGTGATCCACGAGCCTTTCGCCGTCATCAACGGTGACGACTTCTACGGCAAGGAATCCTTCAAGATTCTGGCCGACTGGTGCCGCGCTCACGAAAAGACCCAGGGCCAGTACTGCATCATCGGTTTCGAACTGGAGAATACCCTCTCGGAGAACGGCAGCGTGTCCCGCGGTATCTGCTTCTACGACCAGCAGCACATCCTGACCGGCATCGCCGAGCATCTGGACATCGCCAAGGAGGCCGACGGCAACGTGTACGGCAACAACTCCGTGAACGGTGAGCAGCACGTCCAGCTGGCTGCCAAGGCCCTGTGCTCCATGAATATGTGGGGCTTCACCCCGGACTATTTCGGCAAGAGCGAAAAGTCCTTCGTCACCTTCCTGGAGGAGCATCGGACCGAGCCCAAGAAGGAATTCTACATTCCGTACGCCGTGGATGTGATCGTGAAGGGCGGCGAAGGTTCCTGCGAGGTGCTTTCCACCCCTTCCCACTGGTTCGGCGTCACTTACAAGGAAGACCGTCCGGGCGTAGTGGCCAAGTTTGCCCAGCTGGTGGAACAGGGCGTCTATCCCAGCCCGCTGTACTAGTAGTATGAAACTTCGCGCAAGAAAAGTCAACAATTATAACCTGTACGCCAATCACGCCTGGTATGTGCCAGGCGTGAAAGGTATGTTTGTCCTTCTGGCCTGGTTCCTGGCAGGTACCCTGCTGGGCAGTATGGTGGTGGCGGTTTTCGCCTTCTTCCTTCCCCCTTCGGTGGTGGAGACCTACGGAACCCTGGTGGCCTATCCGCTGTCCTTCCTGCCGGCGATGGTCTATGTCGCCCAGAAGAGTCAGCGAAACAGCCTGTTCGAAACGGGTTATCAGCTGAATAACAGCCATTTCGGCCCGTTCAAGGGCTGGCAGATCGCCCTCCTTACGGTGCTGCTGACCTTCGCCACCATGCTGTCGGCCGATTTGCCCAATTACCTGAATTTCACGCTCACGACCCGCATTCCCATTCTCAAGCATTTCTACGACATCATGATGGAAATGCTGGGGAACCTCACCGGCGGTCCTTTCTGGAGTTCGTTCCTGCTGGCGGCCATCTTCGCCCCGGTCTTTGAGGAATGGCTTTGCCGGGGCATGGTGCTCCGCGGCCTCCTGACCCGGATCAAACCCGCCTGGGCCATCGTGATCAGCGCCCTTTTCTTCGCGCTCATCCACATGAATCCCTGGCAGGCCCTGAATGCCTTCATCATCGGCGTGGTGATGGGCATTGTCTATTACCAGACCGGCTCCCTGATGCTCACGATGCTCATGCATTTCGTGAACAACGGTTTCGCCGTGGTGTGCGCCCAGATTCCTTCCATGGCCCAGTACGATTATTGGCTGGAGATGATGGGGAAGGGGACCTATGCGATCGTCTATATCCTGGCACTGTGCGTGCTGGCAGCCTGCCTGTGGGCCTTCCGCCGCATTCCGCTGGAGCAGCCGCGGGGGAATATCGACACGGTGACCCTTACGGTAGAAGAATAGGCTATGGAGAATAAGGATAAATGGGCCTGGCTGAAGCGCAGCGACCATAACTACCTGCTGCCGTTTGTGATTGTGACCACCACGCTGGTGGCCCTGTGGCTGCTGTTCTTCGCCCACAACAGCGTGCTGAACTGGGTACGGGCCTCCATGGAAGAGCGGAGCCAGCAGAAGGAAATGGCCCGCCTCCAGGAGGAAATCGACCAGATGGATACGGAAATCCGGAACCTGCGGAACAATCGCGATTCCCTGGAGTCCTTTGCGCGGGAGACCTATCATTTCGCGGCTCCCGGGGACGATGTTTACATTGTAGAATAAAACCGGGCGGTCGCTACGGCAGCCGCTACGTCGTGTACGCGGAGCCAGGTGGCGCCCCGCACCAGGGCCGCAAACTGAACCACTTGTGTTGCTGGCAACGCTTCTTCGGGAGTGATGCCTGCAATTTTATGGACCATGCTCTTGCGGGAGAGCCCGGCCAGGATGGGCCGGTTCAGGACGGCGAGCTCTTCCAGGCGCCCCAGCAACTGGTAATTCTGGGCCAGGGTCTTGGAGAATCCAAAGCCCGGATCCAGGATCCACTCCCGGATACCTTCGGCTTCTGCTTTAATGCTAAACTCCTGAAAATAAGCGGTAACCGCTGCTACGACATCGTCGTAATCCGTGAACTGCTGCATGGTCTCCGGCGTCCCGCGCATGTGCATGGCCACATAGGGGAGGCCCAGCCGTCCCACGGTGGGGAGCATCTCCGGGTCCAACTGCCCGGCGCTGATATCGTTCACCATAAACGGGCCGATGACATCGTATGCCCGTCGGACGATCTCCGCCCGATATGTGTCGATGGAAATAGCATGAGATACACTCGCTTCGCTCGGTATGACAGGGCAGGTTTCGCTCGGTATGACAGTGCTGTCATTCCGAGGCCCGAAGGGCCGAGAGAATCTCATCATGGCATGAAGGGCGGGCTCCAGGCGGGCCCACTCCTCTTCCAGGGAGGGCTGCGCCGAGCCGGGACGAGTGGAGCAGGCGCCCAGATCCACCACATCGGCCCCTTCGGAAAACAGGTCCTGGATGCGCTGCAGAGCAGCATCCGACCCTACCCGGCTGCCGGCGTAGAAGGAGTCCGGCGTCAGGTTCAGGATGCCCATGATATGGATGGAACCGACCATCAGAGCAGGATGAGCAAGGCGGCCATATACACTCCGAAGCCCTGTACCTTGATGCGGCGCCGCACAATGTAATGCGTGGACAGGCGTACGGGATCGTCGGCGACATCGGCCGCGAGGTCCTGCGGGAAGTCGCTGGAAGACCACTTGTTCACCAGCTCGCCGTTGTTGAAGAAACTGCCGCCGCCGTTGGAGCGGTTCAGGGTGATGAGGGTTTTGTAGTCGGCATACAGGACTTCCATGTCGGCGGGGATGCCGAAGCGGTCCATCTCCTCGGGATAGGAGGCGACCAGCAGCAGGGGACGGGCGCCGGTGCCCCAAACTTCCTGATACTGCTGGTGGAGGCGCTCCCAGGGGGCTTTTTCCGGATCATAGACCGAGAGGACCACCGCCTTTCCTTCGGCCGCCAGGCTGTCCAGGTACGTCCCTTCGGCGTCGCGGAAACTCAGGATGGGATAGCGCTTCATATCGGCAGGGGTAATCTCAGCATCTTCGTCCAGGGAGGCGAAGAGTTCGCAGCCCCAGTCGAAGGCCGTGAAATCCATGAGCGGCAGGTGACGATGACTATACAGAACAGCTGCCAGCAGCGACAGGAAGGCCAGTGTGGCGGCAATCCGCTTCCGTACGGGCGGATCGCCGAAATCCCGGAAGGGCGTTAGGGCAAAGACGGACAGCGCGAGCAGGATGATGTTTTTCACCAGGCTCTGCAGGTGGGTCAAATGGATGGCTTCCCCGAAGCAGCCACAGTCCATGGCGGGGTTCGCAAACCACAGGAACAGGGTAACGATGGTGAAAAAGGCCATCATGACCGTGGTGCAGATGGCCGTGAACTTGCGCAGGACGCCCGTTATGAGGGCGATGCCCAGCGATGCCTCAAGGAGAGAAAGGAGGATGCCCAGCACCTTGGCGGCCCCAATCAGGAAATGCAGGTGGAAGAACTTGGCATACTCCGTGACGATGAGCATGGTCCCCACCGGGTCCATCAGCTTCAGCAGGCCGGAAACCAGGAAGACGATCCCGACGAAAACGGCCGCCAGGCGGCGCAGACGTTGGTGGGTGCTGCTCATATCAGGCGGGAATCGACGATGGCGCGGACCTTGTCGAAGATGGCGTCCGGGGAAAGCATACTGCCGTCGGACGCGGCGCAGTCGATGCGGAGGAAACGGGGATCCTGCTCCGTCTGGGCCACATAGATGCTGCGGACGGTCTTCTGGAAGGCGATGGACGCCTCGTGGATGTCCGAAGCGCCGCCCAGGTAGTTCCGGTCGGCTCCTTCCCGATGCTTGTTCAGGCTCTGCTCCACAAAGCCGATGGGAACGTCCAGAAACAGGTTCAGGTCCGGCTCCGGCAGGTCGAACACATCGTATTCCGTATGGAAGATCCAGTCCCTGAGGCGTTTGCGCTCGGCTTCGTCCGGGAGCTTGGCGCACTGGTAGGCGATGTTGGAATAGACGTAGCGGTCCAGCAGCACCGTCTTTCCCAGCTCCAGGGCTTCCCGGATGCCGGGGCCCGCTCCGTGCCGGTCTTCGGCGAAGAGCAGGGCCACAAGCTGGGGATGGACGCTTTCGTTGGAACCGAAATCCCCCCGCAGAAAGCGGGAGATCAGGTCCCCGTACACCGGCGCATCGTAACGGGGGAAATGGATGTACTCCAATTCTCCCGTACGCTGGACCAGATACTCTTTCAGCCGTTTGACCTGGGTGGATTTGCCCGCCCCGTCAAGACCTTCAAGGACAATGAGCATATTGCTTTACAAACTGCGTTTGATCTCCGTGATCTGGAAGGCTTCGATGATGTCGCCAGGGTGAATGTCGTTGTAGCGCTCCAGGCCGCAGCCGCATTCCATGCCGGCGGGCACTTCCTTGGCCTGGTCCTTACCCCGCTGCAGGGAGGACAGGGAACCGGTATAGACCACGATGCCGTCGCGGATCAGGCGCACATCGGCCTTGTTCGTGAGCTTGCCTTCCTTCACCAGGCAGCCTGCGATGGTACCCACCTTGGAAATCTTGAAGGTCTGCTTCACCTCGGCAGTGGCGGTCACTTCTTCCTTCTTCTCCGGCTCCAGCATACCCTCGATACCTTCCTTCACTTCGTTGATACAGTCGTAAATCACGGAGTACAGGCGGATCTCGATGCCTTCCTTCTCCGCGCTGCGGCGGGCTTCGGCGCTGGGACGGACCTGGAAACCGATGATCACGGCGTCGGAGGCTTCGGCCAGCAGGACATCGCTCTCGGAGATGGCACCCACAGCCTTGTGGATCACGTTCACGCGCACCTCCTCGGTGGAAAGCTTGATCAGGGAGTCGGACAGGGCTTCCACGGAGCCGTCCACGTCGCCCTTCACAATCACGTTCAGTTCCTTGAAGTTGCCGATGGCGATGCGGCGTCCGATTTCTTCCAGGGTCAGGTGCTTCTGCGTCTTGATGCCCTGGATGCGGATCAGCTGCTCACGGCGCTGGGCGATGGATTTGGCCTCTTTTTCATCGGCCATGATGTTGAATTTCTCACCGGCGGCGGGAGCTCCGTTCAGGCCCAGGAGGGAAACGGGCGTGGAAGGGCCGGCGCTCTCGACTTTCTGTCCGCGCTCGTTGTACATGGCTTTCACGCGGCCGTAGTAGCTGCCGGAGATGATCACATCACCCACATTCACGGTACCGTCCTGCACCAGCACGGTGGCCAGATAGCCGCGGCCCTTGTCCAGGGAGCTCTCGATGACGGCGCCGCTTCCCAACTTGTTGGGGTTGGCTTTCAGTTCCAGGAGGTCGGTTTCGAAGAGGACCTTTTCCAGGAGCTTGTCCACGTTCAGGCCCTTCTTGGCGCTGATTTCCTGGCACTGGTACTTGCCGCCCCAGTCTTCCACCAGGATGTTCATTTCGGACAGCTGGCGGCGGATGGTGTCGGGGTTGGCACCGGGCTTGTCAATCTTGTTGATGGCAAAGACCATCGGGACGCCGGCCGCCTGTGCATGGGCGATGGCTTCCTTGGTCTGGGGCATCACGGCGTCGTCGGCAGCGACGATGATGATGGCAAGGTCCGTCATCTGGGCACCACGGGCACGCATGGCGGTAAACGCCTCATGGCCAGGGGTATCCAGGAAGGTGATGTGGCGTCCGCTGGGCAGGGTGACGTTGTAGGCACCGATGTGCTGGGTAATGCCGCCGGCCTCACCGGCAATCACGTTGGACTTGCGGATGTTGTCCAGCAGGGAGGTCTTACCGTGGTCCACGTGACCCATCACGGTGATCACGGGCGGGCGTTCCACCAGGTCTTCCTCGCGGTCCGGTTCCTGCTGCTCGATTTCCTCGGACAGTTCGGCGGTGACGAATTCCACTTTATATCCGAATTCTTCGGCCACCAGCACCAGGGTTTCGGCGTCCAGACGCTGATTGATGGACACCATCATACCCAGGGACATGCAGGCGCCGATGACCTTCACCACGGGGGTGTTGTTCATCAGGGTGGCCAGGTCGTTCACGGTAACGAACTCGGTGACTTTCAGCACCTTGTTCTCCGCCGCTGCGGCCTCCATCTCTTCCTGCGAACGGAGGGCGGCAATCTCGCGCTTCTCCTTGCGGTGCTTGGCGCCGAAGTTGTTGCGCGTGCTCTCGTTCATCTTGGCGTAGGTTTCCTTCACCTGCTTCTGGATTTCCTTCTGCAGTTCTTCCTGCTCGGCCTCGGTCATGGCCGGTTTGAAACGCTCGCCTTTCTTGCGGCCCTTGCCACTCTGCTGGGCGGCCGCGGCTGTTTTCTTGTTGTTGTCGTTCTTCTTGGGGGCTTTTTCGGCCTGTACCTTGGTCACGTCCACTTTCTGGGACCCGCCGCCCTTGATGCGCTCGCGTTTCTTGCCGCGCTTGGGGTCGAACTGGGACAGGTCGATCTTGCCGACCACCTTGAAGGGCGCTTCGGCGGCAGGGGCAGCAGCGGGGGCTTCCGCAGGGGTCGGGGCGGAAGTTTCCTCGGACTTCGGGGCGGCCTCAGGCTCTTCAGTTTCAACGGTTTCGGGCTCCGGTTCCGGTTCGGGTTCAGGAGTAGGTTCCGGTTCCGGCTCGGGTGTCGGCTCGGGTGTCGGCTCAGGAACGGGCTCCGGTTCGGGTTCGGGCTCGGGCTCGGGAGTGGGCTCCGGTTCCGGGATGGGCTCCGGCTCGGGTTCCGGTTCCGGTTCAACGGGCTTCTGGGCACGGGACAGGTTGTTGCTCTTGATCACGGTGACGCGCTCCGGTTCGAAGTCGTCCTCCTCGCTGTCCTGTTTCTTGGAGGCTTTGTCCAGGATTTCGGTGAGTTTTACGTCCACCTTTTCAGCGGCTTCCTTCAGCTCCAGGTCCTTGCCGAACTTCTTGTGCAGGTCGGGGAGATACTCGTCCGACACTTTCAGGTTCGGGTTGGCGTCTTCGATGCCGGCGCCTTTGGAATTGAGGAAGTCCACCAGGGTATCAAGCCCGATGTTGAATTGTTTGATAAGTTTCGATAGTCTGATTTCTGCCATATATAACCCCTTATTCTGTTAGCAAATTATTCTTCAAATTCGGCGTGGAGGATGCGCAGGACCTCTTCCACAGTCTCGTCTTCGAGATCGGCCCGGGAGGCGATGTCGGCGGGGGAGAGGGCCATGACGCTGCGGGCTGTGTCGCAGCCGATGGCCTGCAGGCGCTCGATCACCCAAGGATCGATGACGTCGTCGAAGTCCTTCAGCAGCACGTCGTCCTCTTCTTCCTCGTTCTGCGGGAGTTCACGCCAGACCTCGATCTCGCGGCCCACCAGCATGCCGGCCAGCTTGATGTTGACGCCGCCCTTGCCGATACCCTTCTTCACCTCATCGGCCTGCATATAGACCTTAATCTTGTCTGCGGGGCTTTCGCCCAGGTCGATGCGGGAGATGCGGGCCGGGTTCAGGGCGCGCTGGATCATCAGCTGCGGATTGGCGCTCCACTGGATCACGTCGATGTTTTCGTTGCGCAGTTCACGCACGATACCCATGATACGGGAACCCTTGACGCCGATGCAGGCGCCGATGGGGTCGATGCGGTCGTCGTAGCTTTCCACGGCCACCTTGGCGCGTTCGCCGGGGATGCGGACCACCTTCTTCACGGTGATCAGGCCGTCGTAGATTTCGGGAACTTCCATCTCGAAGAGTTTCTCCAGGAAGGAATCCGTGGTGCGGGACAGCACGATGTAAGGCGTAGTGTTGTTCTTCATTTCCACGCTCTTGATGATGGCGCGCACGGAATCGCTCTTCTTGAAGCGCTCGCCGGGAATCTGCTCGCTCTTGGGCATGCGGAGTTCGTTTCCGTCCTCGTCCAGGATCAGGACCTCGTTCTTCCAGGTCTGGTACACCTCGCCGGTGAAGATTTCACCCACGCGCTCGGAGTACTTCTTGAACACGTTGGCTTTTTCGATGTCCATGATACGGCCCTGGAGGTTCTGGCGGATATTCAGGATGCCGCGGCGGCCGAAGGAGGCAAGGGAGAGTTTGCGGGCGAAGGTGTCGCCGATCTCATAGTCGTCGTCACCGGTCTCGGCAGCAATCTCATCCACGGTAATCTGGGTTACGGGGTCTTCCACTTCCTCTACCACCTCGAAGTTCTGGTAGATTTCGCAGTCTCCCTTGTCCACGTTGATGATGACGTCGAAGTTGTCGGCGCTGCCGTAGGTCTTGGCCAGTTGGGTCAGGAACACGTCTTTGAGTACCCCCAGCATCACCGGACGGTCGATGCTCTTTTCTTCCTTGAAGTCCTTGAAAGCGTCAATCAAGGTTACTTCTTTCTCTTTTTCTTTTGCCATTGGTTATTTTTCTTTTGCCATTGGTTATATTATTGTTTTGTTTTTTATCGTCTTGCGTTTTGTCATACCGAGGCCCGTAGGGCCGAGCGTATCTCACGTGTATCTCATAAAAAAAGATAGGGGACCGCCGTCCTCTATCTCGTTCACGGGTGCAAAGGTAGGGAAAAAAACGGAAACGGCCAAATCTGCCGGGGAAAAAACACGCTTCAAAGAAAACGGAGTTACCGTTTTTCGGCAAGGGCCGTGCAGTACATGCGGTACAGGGAGTCCAGGGCAGGGAGAAATGCGGTGTCGATGGGCTCTTCGGAGGGCGATTCCATGGTCAGGGGATTGATGGGCGTGCCGTTTTTCCAGACGCGGAAGTCCAGGTGCGGGCCGGTGGCGGTGCCGGTCATGCCTACGTAGCCGATAACCTGGCCCTGACGCACCCTGTCGCCGGCTTTCAGGCCTGAAGCGAATTTCGAAAGGTGCAGATAGGCGGTTGTATATACGGCATTGTGCCGAATCTTGACGGTATTGCCGGCCCCGCCGCTGCCCCAGCCGACAGACAGCACCGTGCCGTCGCCGATGGACATGACGGGCGTGCCGGTAGGTGCTGCATAATCGACCCCGGTATGGGCGCGGACGGTTCCGTGCACAGGATGGACGCGATGGTATGAATAGCCGGAAGAGATGCGTTTGAACTGCAGCGGCGCCTTGAGGAAGGCCTTCCGCATGCTTTCTCCTTTTTCGTTCCAGAAGCAGTTGCCTCCGTCTCCCTGGTCCAGCCAAATGGCCGGAAGTTCTTTCCCGTCGCGGCTGAAAACGGCAAACAGAATGCGCGAAATGCGGATCAGCTCTCCATCGCAGCGCTCTTCTTCGTATATCACCTGGAATCTGTCGTCTTTCTGCAGTCCGAAAAAGTCCACCGTCCAGGCATAGACATCGGACAGCTCCAGTGCCAGCATGGGCGAACCCACGGCCGCAATCATATCGTTCCAAAGGGAAGAGTTGATGGTCACATCGGCCGTATGCCTCTGCGTCTCAATGGGTTTTTGATACCGCCAGGCCGCCAGGCTGTCGCTGCATTGGAACACCACCGAACTGGTGCGGCTTTCCTGGTACACCAGATAACTGAGGGCCGATGAGTCGGTATAGTATGCCTCCCATTCGTTCCCGGCCCGAAGCTTCCTGACATCGAAAACGCTGTCAGATGCCTGCAGGATGGCATATCCCTGCGCCGACGACATACCGAGTGAAGAAAGCAGCGAGGAAAAAGTCTGGCTGCTGGCCACCTTGCCCCTCCGGACGGTGAAAGAGTCGGTGCAGAAACCAAGCGGATAGACGGTATCACGAACGGCCTCATCCTCCAGCGTAACGACATCGACCTTCTGCCCTCTCCTTCCACAGGAAACGGCCAGCGCCAACAGCAAAACTATGCGGATGAATTTTCTCACGCCTATTTGAATTCGATGTACGGCGTTACGGAATTGATGTCCGAAAGGGAATACGTGTCCTCGTGCTGTACCTTCTGCTTCTTCTTCTGGCCTTCCACTGCTTCCAGGGCCGTGTAGCTGAGCGTTACGCTGTTCTCCGTGGCGGCGGTCAGTGTGGCAGTGAGGCGTTTCCCGCCCTTGAACTTTACATCCACCAGGCTCCCCAGGGCTTTCATGTACTGTTTGAGGACCTTGAACGGACGGTCCAGTCCAGCAGAGGAAACGGTAAGGGCATAGTCTTCTTCGTCCTGGTTAAAGGCTTCATGCATCACCTTGTCAATGGCGGCGCAGTCATCCCAGTCCACGATGCCTGCTTCCTTCTCGATGACGATTTCGATATCATTGTCGGCGCTCACGCTCACCTCCACCAGGAAGCAGCCTCGTGCGGCTACTGCCGGCTCAATAGCCTGTAAGATTTGTTCTTTGTTCATTATGTTTTCTGGAATTCAATTATTTAGATTCGTTTGATCCTTCGTACTCCTTCAGCGCCTGGATGGCCTTGGGGCAGAGGATCAGGATGGCGACGACGGTCACCCAGGCCATGAGGCCGACGCCTATATCGCCCAGTTGCCAGATGAGGTCGGCCTCTTTGACGGCGCCGAAGACGACGGCCCCCAGCATCAGCGCCTGGAAAATGCGGATGGTGAGTTTTTCGCCTTTCCCGCCGCGTCCCTGGAACAGGTAGATGAGGCTGGTTTCGGCATAGAAATAATACGCCAGGAGGGTGCTGAAGGCGAAAAAGATCATGGCGATGGAAACAAAGCGGCTACCGAAGCCCACGAAGACGGAATCGATGGCTTGCTGGGTGTACAGCACGTAGTTGTTGGCCAGCTCCGGTGCGCCGGCGTACAGGATTTGGCCGTTGCTGTCCAGCACGTTGTAAGTGCCGGCGGTCAGAATCATAAGGGCGGTGGCGGTACAGACCAGGAGGGTATCGACATAGACGGAAAACGCCTGTGCAAGGCCCTGCTGGGCCGGATGGGCCACATCCGTCGCGGCCGATACGATGGCACCTGTACCCTGTCCGGCTTCGTTGGAGAAGATGCCACGCTTGACTCCCATCGCGATAGTGGAACCCAGGATACCCCCGCAGACGGGGTCGATGCCGAAGGCACTTTTGAAGATGAGGGCGAAGACGGCAGGGACGTCATGGATGTGGAAGCATACGACGACCACCGACATAATGATATAGCCGAAGGCCATAAAAGGCGTGAGGACGGTCGCGACCTGGGCAATGCGCTGGACCCCGCCGAAAACTACCAGTCCCAGCAGGACGGCCAAGGCGGTGCCGGAGATAAGCGGCGAGATGGGGAAGGCATTCTTCATGGCGCTGGAAACGCCATTGGCCTGGACGGTAGTCAGGAAGAAGCCGCAGGCCAGGAGGGTGATGACAGCAAAGACAACGCCCAGCCAGCGTTTGCCCAGTCCTTTTTCAATGAAACTGAAAGGCCCGCCGCGGTAACCGGAAGCGTGCGGGAACTTATAAATCTGCGCCAGGGTGGACTCCACGAAGGCCGTGGAGGCGCCGAAGAAGGCCACTACCCACATCCAGAACACCGCGCCGGGGCCGCCGAAGGCAATGGCCGTAGCCACGCCCACGATGTTACCGGTGCCCACGCGGCCCGACAGGGCCAGACAGAATGCCTGGAAGGAAGAGATACCATCGTCCCCCTTTTTCTTGCTGAACAGGGATTTGAGCATCGTGGAGAACTTCCGCACCTGAACCATTCGGGTTCGGAACGAAAAATACAGCCCTGCGGCTATCAGAAGCACCACCAGTGCCGGGTTCCAGACGATGGCATTGATTTGGGAGACGATCTTATCCAACATAGGCGCTTAGGATTCTTGGGGCCCGAAATTCCGGGAAGCAAAGGGGAGGGCCAGGCGAAGGGCCTGGTGCCAGTATTCCCAGCAGTGCCAACCGTCGCGGATGCGCAGCTCGGCCTTGACGCCGCTCTCCCGCATCACCTGGTACAGCTCCAGGGAAAGGTCCAGCAGGAAGTCGTCGTCGCCGCAGTCGATGAACCATTTCACCGTACGGAGGCGTTCCAGTACGTTCTCGTCGGCGTTTTTCACAAAGTCGATGGCGGAGTGCTCGTGGACCGATTCACAAACGATATAGAGCTTGTCGCCCGGGGTGTCGGACCAGTTTTCCAGGTTGTCCAGCCAGGGGCTCATCGCGTAGCAACTGGAGAAATAGTCCGGATGACGCTGGCAGTAAACGGTGCTGCCGCCACCGCCCATCGAAAGGCCCATGATGGCGCGGTGCTGTTTATCGGACTTGACATGGTAGCGGGCTTCCAGCTGGGGCATCAGTTCGCCGAAGAAGAAATCCTCGTACCGGCGGCCGGGCATGTTGAAATAGCCGTTCCACTCATTGTGGCTGTCCGGGTGACCGGCGTTGGGCATGATGATGACCATGCGGGCGGCTTCGCCGGAGATAATCAACTCATCTACCACGTCTTTCATATGCCCTCTCTCAGCCCAGGCCGTGTAGGTGTCCGTGAGGCCGTGCAGCAGGTATACTACGGGGTACTTCTTGGCGGCGTTTTGATCGTAACCGGCAGGGAGATAGACGTTTACGGGTACGTCTTCGCCCAGGATCAGGCTATGGACGGTGTCCGTGCGAATGACGCTGCTTTCCAGCGGCTGCGCCCATCCCTGCAGGGCTAGGGCACACAAAAGGAAAAGGCTGAGTAGAAGGATTTTTCGCATACGGCAAAGATAAGCATTTTTTGCTTGTGTTGGGCTATTGGTGTAAAGACGTTGGGAAGCAGAACAGTAGATGACTTCGGCGGCGGGAGTTTTGGCGGAGGCGGAGCATCAGGAAGGTTTTAAAACATTATTAGTCTTTACCGGGGAGCCAAAGCCCATGAGGAACTCATGAA
>CACYHZ010000033.1 GCA_902774345.1 uncultured Bacteroidia bacterium
AAGCGTCCCGTCAGCGCCTCCCCGGCATAGGCAAACCCGTCCGTGAAATAGCTGAAAACCATCAACAGCTTCATCAGAATGGTGCTCACTGCCAGCATCAGGTCTCCGTATCGGGCCGATATCACCGTAAACCCGATATAGACGGCAATCATCCCCAGCGAGCGCAGCACCAGGTCCCGGTTCATGCTGAAAAAGCCATCCTGTCCGTCGCGCTTGCGTTCCGCATGCACGCGCTTCAGTGCAAAGGGGTAACGGCGCCAGATGGCCAGGACGCAGTACAGGAAGCCGGTCCATTGGGCGATGACGGTACCGATGGCCACGCCCCGGTAGCCCAGCTCCGGGAAGACGATGCCGAAGCCCAAGCCTGCGGACAGGACGATGTTCAGCAGGTTCACCAGCAGGTCCGCCACCATCGGCCGCACGGTATCCTGCATCCCGATAAACCAGCCCTTGAAGGCGAAGAGCGAAAGCGTGGCCGGCGCGGCCCAGATGCGGATATAGAAGTACTGGGTAGCCAGCTCGCGCACCTCCGGGGAGCACTGCACCACCAGGAACGCCGCCTGCACCGTCACCCACTGAAGAGCGATGAGGACGATGCCCGACAGCAGTGCAATTCGCAGCGCCCGCTGCAGGATATCGCCCAGTTCCCCTTCCGAGCCGGTTCCACCAGAACTTCCCCTCATCCTTCCGTAGGCCTGCGCAGCAAGCCCGGCCGTGCCGGCCCGCAGGAACGCGAAGTTCCAGTACAGCAGGTCGAAAAGCATCGTCCCGATGGATATGCCGCCGATCAGGGCGGCGCTTGTAAAGTCCCCGATCCGTCCCAGGTGCCCCACCACGGCAATATCCACCATCCCTACCAGGGGCACGGTGATATTGGCCAGGATGCTGGGCCCGGCCAGGCGCAGTATTTCCCGGTTCAGATTCATCGGAACTTTTTATCTTCCTCCAGCATCCCCAGGTACGAATTGTACCGTTCCGGGGCGATGCGGCCCTCTTCCACGGCCTCCTTGACGGCGCAGCCGGGCTCGTGGGTATGGGTGCAGGGGGTGAAGCGGCAGAGTTCGGCCGCCCGGAGCATCTCTGGGAAGTAGCGGGCAATCTCCTCCTTCTCCACATCCACTAGGCCGAAGCCCCGGATGCCGGGGGAGTCAATCACGTAGCCGCCGGAGGCCAGGGGATACATCTCGTACAGGGAGGTGGTGTGCTTTCCCTGCAGGTGGGCGGCGGAAATGGCCCCGATCTTGGGGTCCAGCGCCGGATCCAGCGCCTTGATCAGGGAACTCTTGCCCACGCCGGATTCGCCGGAGAACAAATTTACCTTTCCCTGGCAGGCGTTTCGGATGGCGTCGATGCCCTGTCCGGTGCGGACGGAAGTCTCGATCACCGGATAGCCGGCGCCCTCGTAGATGGAACGGAAGTGCGCAATCTCATCGGCCGCAAGTTCCTGATACATATCCGTTTTGGACAGGACGATGGTAGCGGGGATGCCGTACAGTTCGCAGGTGACCAGGATCCGGTCCAGGAAGGGGAGTTTCACCTCCGGGAAGTAGAGGGAAACCACCAGGTAGGCCCGGTCCACGTTGGCCGCGATGATATGGGCCTGGCGGGACAGGTTGGTGGAGCGGCGGATGACGTAGTTCCGGCGGGGAAGGATTTCCGTAATGGTGGCCATGTCGTCGGTCGCCGGGGTGTACCGAACCCGGTCTCCCACGGCGATGGGGTTGGTGATTTCACTGGCCTTCAGGCGGATTTTTCCGCGCAGGACGGCCGGGAAAACCTTCCATTCCGGGAGCGGGGACAGCAGGTAATGACTGCCTGCATTTTTTACCACGGTGGCTACACTTTCGTTCATTCGTCGCTAAATCTGTTCTGTTCGTTCCAATAGTTCTACAAAGATAAGGGATTGTTTTGTAAAAAACGCCAGGGCTTTGTAATTTTGCTTATGACCTTTCCCAAGGGAAAAATAACACGAACAAGATAACCAATACCAGCCTATGACCTCGAACATCCAGTTGCAGTATCAGACCGCGTGGGGCGAATCCGTCCAGCTGCGGATTGGCAAGCGCCGCATCCCCATGGAATACTCCTTTGGCGGCCTTTGGCAAATTATGCTCTCCGGCCGGGACATCCGCAACGGAGACTCCTTCACCTTCGAAGTGGTGCGGGACGGCAAGGTGGTGAAGCGCGAATGGCGCGGCCACCATTTCAAGGCCCCTTCGGCCCAGAAAAACATCATCGTCCGTTCCAGTTGGCACGAGCGTCCGTCCAATTCGGCCTTCTATTCTTCGGCCTTCAGTGATGTCATCTTCCGTCGTCCGGACGGCGTTTCCTTCCGCAATCCCCGCGTAGAGGGACCGGATCTGGGCAACGTATGCTTCCGGATTGCCGTTCCCGAGGTGCGCAGCAACGAATCGGTGGCTATCATCGGCTCCGGCAAGGAACTGGGCAACTGGAAGCAGATTCACCTGATGAGCGACAGCCAGTTCCCCTGGTGGTTCATCACGATGGACATCCACGAGCCCATGGAATACAAGTTCGTGATCGTGGACACCAAGACCCGCCAGATCAAACTGTGGGAAGAGGGCCCCAACCACTTCTTCGCCGAAGTGCCCCCGCAGAGCACCCAGCTCATTATCGCCGACCTGAAGCCGAAGTTCCCCTTCGAGCCCTGGCGCGGTGCCGGCGTGGCCGTTCCCGTGTTCTCCCTGCGTACGAAAGACAGCTTCGGCGTGGGTGAATTCAACGACATCAAGCGCCTGGTGGACTGGGCGGTGAAGACCGGACAGAACGTGATACAGCTTCTGCCCATCAACGACACCACCATGACCCGCAGCTGGCGGGATTCCTACCCTTACAATGCCGTGAGCTCCTTCGCCCTGCATCCGCAGTTCATTCATCTGCCCTCCGCCGGGGTGCGTCAGGATGCCGCCTACAAGGCTATGAAGGCTCAGCTGGAAGCCCTTCCGGCCGTAGACTACGAAGCCGTGAACGCCACCAAGCTGGAAATGCTTCACAAGCTGTATGAGGGCGCCAAGGGCAAGGCTGTCCTGGCATCCGAAGAGTACCAGGCCTTTGTGCAGGCCAATTCCTGGCTGCGGCCTTATGCCGTTTTCTGTGTGCTCCGGGATATTTATGGAACACCCAATTTCAGCGAGTGGAAGCAACTGAGCACCTACCAGCCCAAGAAAGTACAGGCCTTTGCCGAAGAACACCAGGCCGAAGTAAACTTCTACTGCTACGTGCAGTTCCTGCTGGATGCCCAGCTCAAGGAGGCCGTAGAGTATGCTCATCTGCACGGTGTGGCCATCAAGGGTGACCTTCCTATCGGCGTCAGCCGTTCCAGTGCCGACGCCTGGCAGTTCCCGAACCTGTTCCACCTGGACAGCCAGGCCGGTGCACCGCCGGATGCCTTCGCCGCAGACGGCCAAAACTGGGGTTTCCCCACCTATAACTGGGAAGAGATGGCTAAAGACGGTTATGCCTGGTGGAAGGCCCGTATGAACAAGATGTCGGAGTACTTCGACGCTTTCCGCATCGACCATATCCTGGGCTTCTTCCGCATCTGGGAGATTCCCATTCCGCACCAGAGCGGCCTTTTGGGCCATTTCAGCCCCGCTCTGCCGTATTCGGAAGACGAACTGCGCTGGAAGGGCTTCGACCCTCACAATGGCATCGGGACGGATGTCCTCTTCGTGGAGGATCCCCGTCGTCCCGGCTGGTGGCACCCGCGTATCGCCGGTAACCTGACGGCCCAGTACGCCGCCCTTTCCCCGGATCTGCAGTATCGCTATAATCAGCTTTCAGAGGAATACTTCTGGCGCAGGCACGATGATTTCTGGCGAAACAGCGCCATGCAAAAGCTTCCGGCCCTGTTGCGTTCCACCGGTATGCTGGCCTGCGGCGAAGACCTGGGCATGATTCCCAATTGCGTAGCCTCCGTGATGGACGAACTCAACATCCTGAGCCTGGAAATCCAGCGGATGCCCAAGGATCCCAAGGACGAATTCGGCTATCCGGACCGATATCCTTACTGGTCCGTCTGTGCCACGGGTACGCACGATACGTCCCCGATCCGCGCCTGGTGGGAAGAGGACCGCGGCCTGACCCAGCGCTATTACAATCGCGTCCTGGGCTGCGAAGGCGACGCTCCTTACTTCTGCGAGCCTTGGGTGGCCGACCTGATTGTGGCCCAGCATATGAAATCGCCGTCCATGCTGGCTATCCTGCCGCTGCAGGACTGGCTGGCCACTGACGGTGAGGTCCGCTACAACGGCAATCCGGCCGACGAACGCATCAACATTCCGGCCATTTCCCGCCACTACTGGCGTTACCGGATGCACTGCACGCTGGAAAGCCTGCTCGCCAATGACCATCTGAACAATCACATCCGCACGCTCATCGAAGCTTCGGCCCGAAACAAATAAGCGATGGCAAATGACTGGAAAGACCGTCTGGGGGTAGTTTTCTCGACCAATCCGGACTTTCAATACACCACTGCTCAGGCGCAGGAGGCGGAGACCCTTCCGCCCCAGCGGCAGCGCCTCGTCGTGGGCATCGACCGCCGGAACCGGGGTGGCAAACAAGTCACCCTGGTCTCCGGTTTTGTGGGAAAGGCCGATGACCTGAAGGAGCTGGGCCGGGTGCTCAAGACCCGGCTGGGCGTTGGGGGAAGTGCCAAGGACGGAGAGATTACCATCCAGGGGGATTTCCGGGACAAAGTGGTAGAGCTGTTGCAATCTTTGGGTTATCAGGCGAAAAGGGGGAATTGAGTATGCTGGAGGAAGCCTTCAAGACAGGCCGTCTGCTGTTGGACGGAACTCCTTCCCAGGAGCAAGTGGTAACGCTGCCGGACATGATGCCCGTATCGGCGATGATCCTGGCGGGGGTTTTCCTCTTCCTGTCCCTGGCCCTGATGAACCGCTTCCTGCAATTGATACCCCTGCTGGCCGACAGCCTGTTCCGGGCGCGCGGCAGTTCCACTTTGGAAAACAGCGTCCGCTACAGCCAGGACCGCATTCTGATGGCAATGGTGCTGGCCATCCCCGCCATCCTGGTGGTGTTCCGCTACCGGCTCTATCAACCGTCATTCCTGCAAATCATGGAGCCGAATCTTCGGCTGGCCGGCGTTGCAGGCGTGTTTATCGGCCATTTCCTGCTGCGCCTGGTGCTGTATCATCTGTTAAAACCGCGCCGCCGCTCGGACAATTACCGCCTGGCCCGCGACACCGGCTTCACCTTCTTCATCCTGCTGGTGCTGCTGGTGCTGGTGACCGTTGGCGTCCTTTCTCTGATTAAGGCTACCGACCTGACTGTCAGTTGGTTGGCATATATAGAAACCGCTATCATCTACACCTTCTTTCTCATCCGCAAGGCACAAATTTTATCATTATCTTGCAATCCTTTGCGAACTTTTTTGTACCTTTGCGGCCTTGAAATACTGCCGACTACCCTTTTGGTGGTATCAGCGTTGGTTTTGTAGTGTTAGCGACCTTAACAGAAATGAGCATCAAGAAGATCTTGGTTTCCCAGAACGCTCCCCGCGTTCTTACGCAATATCAGACCGTTACAGAAAAATTTGGGGCCGAATTCGAATTCTGCCCGTTTTTCAAGATTGAGCCCCTTACTTCACGTGAATTCCGCGCCCAACGCATCAATCTGCTGGATTATACGGCCATCGTCTTTTCTTCCCGTCACGCCATCGATGCCTTCTTCTCGCTGGCCGAGGAGTTGCGTACCAAGATTCCCGAGACCATGAAGTACTTCTGCACCACGGAAGCCGTGGCAATGTACCTGCAGAAGCACATCGTTTACCGCAAGCGGAAAATCTTCTTCGGCACCGGCACGCCCGAAAGCGTGGTGGGGCTCATCACGCCCAAGCACAAGGGGGAGAAGTTCCTGATCACCATGTCGGAGTCCGCTTCGGCCGAGTCCCTGACCCGCCTGTTCGACGCGGCCAACCTGAGCTATGCCACGGGCGTCTTCGTGAAATCCGTCAGCCGGGACCTGAAGGACGTGAACCTCCAGGATTACGACATGATCGTATTCTACAACCCCGCCGACGTGAAGTCCCTCCAGGAAAACTTCCCGGACTTCCGGCAGGGGGATATCAAAATGGTGTCCTACGGCCGTTCCATCGTGAAGGCCATGGAGGAGGCCGGCCTGCGCATCGACGTCAAGGCCCCGTCCCCCGAGGCCCCTTCCGTGGCCCGTGCCATCGAACTGTACCTGCAGCAACTCCAATAATGGATGCAAGCCTTTCCAAGAGTGAGCGGCTCTGCGGCAAAATTGCCGTAGGCGGCTTGATGGAGCATGGAAAGGTTTATTGTACGGGCTGTCTCCGTTGCAAATACCTGGTCAGGGGGGACGATGCTCCCTCCCGCATCATGGTATCCGTGCCCAAGCGCAGCTTCAAGCGGGCGGTGAAGCGGAATCTGCTGAAACGCCGCATCCGCGAGAGCTACCGCCTCCAGAAGGCCCTCCTGGGCCCGGGGATGGACGTGCTGTTTCTCTACACCCCGCGGGAGGTACTGCCTTCGGCCGAGATTTTTGCCGATATGACCGTGGCCCTGCAGCATCTGTCCAGTCAACAATGAGTACGTTCCGTCCGGCGGTCAAAAAGATCCTGATCTTTCCCTTCGTTGTGCTGATCAAGTTCTACCAGATCTGCATCAGTCCCTTTACGCCGCCGTCCTGCCGCTTCACGCCCACCTGTTCCCAATACGCCCTGGAGGCGTTCCGCAAGCATGGCCCTTTCAAGGGGCTGTACCTGACGGTGCGCCGCCTGCTCCGCTGCCACCCCTGGGGTGGTAGCGGATATGATCCCGTGCCCTAGCCTATGCCCCAAAAAGAGAAGATACAAGCGATGTTCGACGAGATTGCCCCGTCCTACGATGTCCTGAACCACGTGATGTCGCTGGATGTGGACAAGACCTGGCGCCGGCGTGCCCTGCGGGAGATTGTGGACGGAACGCCGCAGCAAATCCTGGACGTGGCGTGCGGGACCGGCGATTCCACCATCGCCATTGCCAAGGCCGCGGCCGAAGGCTCCCGGGTCACGGGAGTGGATATTTCCGAAGGGATGATGGCCCTGGTGATGGACAAGGCCCGGAAAGCCGGGGTGGCGGAGCGGATTGCTCTGCAACTCGCCGACGGCGAGGCCCTTCCCTTTGCCGATGGCAGCTTCCAGCGGGTCACCTGCTTTTTTGGCATCCGTAACTTCGAGCATAAGGAAAAGGGCCTGGCGGAGTTTTTGCGCGTACTGGCTCCCGGCGGAAAAGTGGTGATTCTGGAACTGTCCGTGCCCCGCAACCGCATCCTCCGCTGGGGATATGACCTTTATTTCCAGCACGTGCTGCCGTGGATTGGCGGGAAGGTTTCCGGAAAGGAATCGGCCTATCGCTATCTGCCCGCATCGGTGCACGCCTTCCCGGCTCCGGAGGCCTTCTGTGCGATGATGGCCGATGCCGGTTTCTCCCAAGTGAGGCATCGTCATCTGACGCAGGGACTTTGCCGTATGTTTATCGGCGAAAAATGATTACCTTTGCCCAGTAATATTGAACGTGATGCCTACCGAAAACCTAACCATCGTCCCTGTCCGGGGAAAGCGCATGCTGCGCCAGTTTATTCAGTTCCCCCTGGACTTATACAAGAATTGTGAGAATTGGGTTCCTGCCTTCGAGGACGACGAATACAAGTCCCTCGGGGAGGCAAATCCGTCCCTGGCGTTCTGCGAGCGGGAATTGTACCTGGCTTTCCGGGATGGGAAAGTGGTGGGCCGTGTGGCTGCCATCATTAACTTCAATGCCAACAAGAAGTGGAACGAGAACACGGTCCGCTTCGGCTGGATCGACTTCGTGGAGGACTTCGAAGTGGCCAAGGCGCTGGTGGACACCGTCATCGCCTGGGGCGTCGAGCGGGGTGCCCAGAAGGTAAAAGGCCCCCTGGGCTTTACCGATATGGACCGCGAAGGCCTGCTGGTGGAAGGCTTTGAAAACGAGAGTCCCTTCACCGTCATCTACAATTATCCCTATTACGGTGAATATCTGGAGCGGATGGGCTTCACCAAGGACGCCGACTGGATCCAGCGCGTGATGGTGATCCCGGAGAAGATGCCCGCGAAGTTCAGATTTGCAAATATTATCGAAGAGCGTTTCGGGGTCCATATCCTTCGCGCCAAGACGCTCAAGGAGATGGCCAAGCGCGGCCGGGAGATGTTCTACGTGCTGAATGCCGCCTTTGCCGGCCTGTACGAGTTCACGCATCTGTCCGAAGACCAGATCGACGGCTATGTGAAGCAGTATGTCCCCGTCCTGAACAAGGATCTGGTGGCCTTTGTGGTGAACGATAAGGACGAACTGGTAGGCTTTGCGGTGACGATGCCGCACATCAGTGCCGCCGTCCGCAAGGCCAAGGGCCGGATTCTGCCCTTCGGCTGGATCCACCTGCTGCCGGCCCTGTCACCCAAGCGCAACAAGATTACGGAGGCCCTCCTGATCGGCGTTCTGCCGGAGTACCAGGCCCAGGGCACCGCGCTGCTGATCTTCAAATACCTCCTGGAGAACTACCAGCGCCTGGGAATCAAGGAAATGCTCCTGAACCCCCAGCTGGAAGAAAACTACAAGGTGCAGTCCCTCTGGGCCGATTTTGAAACGAGGCCCTATCAGCGTCGCCGCTCGTTTGTAAAAGAGATCGTTTCCGCTTAACGTTTGATGCGGACGAAGATGCTCAGCGGCAGCACCTTTCCGAAAGAATCATTGAAGGCCAGTTCCCCGGAAGTCATTTCGCGGAACTGGTTTTTGAATGCCTCCCGTACCACGGTCTCGCCCAGGGCGGCGCTGTAGCCGTTGGAGTACAGGTTCAGGACCATAAACGCATCGCGCTCGTTCAGGATGGCTGCCACATTCTGCAGCAGGCCGAAGAGCAGTTCGTCCAGTTTCCATTTTTCGCCGTCGGGGCCGTGGCCATAGGCGGGCGGATCCAGGATGATGCCGTCGTACCTGTTCCCGCGCTTGGCTTCCCGTTTTGCGAACTTCAGGGCGTCTTCCACCACCCAGCGGATACCGTCCAGGCCGCTGCGTTCCATATTTTCGCGGGCCCAGGTGACCACCTGCCGGACGGAGTCCAGGTGGGTGACATCGGCCCCGGCACACTTGGCGGCCAGGGAGGCGGCCCCGGTGTAGGCAAAGAGGTTCAGCACCTTGGGGGCGGGGAGGCCGTTGGCCTTATGGATGCGCACGAGGCGACTGGTTTCCCTGTAGATGAATTCCCAGTTGGGCGCCTGCTCGGGAAAAACGCCCACATGCTTGAAGGCGGTCAGGCCCAGGCGCAGCGCCAGGTGGAGGTCGCTGGCGGCGTGGGTTTCGGGATCCGGCTGTCCGTTATAGACGATACCCCACTGATCCTCCATCCGCTTCTGCCGGTCCCAGGTGCCGCTGTCCTCCTTCCCGGCCTTGCCGAAACCGGCGCCGGGTACGAAGGTCACGTGGCTCAGGCGTTTCCACTCGGCCTCGGGCAGGGAAGGGGTCCACAGGGCCTTGGGTTCAGGCCTGCGGAGGACGTATTTGCCGAAGCGTTCCAGCTTTTCTCCGTTGCCACTGTCCAGCAACTCATAATCTTTCCAATACGATGCAGGGAATTCGACAGCCATAAGGTTTGAATTTTTTGCAAAGATAGTTATCTTTGTAAACTAGACAATAACAAACAAACCATATTCGACTCATGCAACAATTCATTGACAAGTACAATTTCGCCGGCAAGAAGGCCATTGTGCGCGTAGATTTCAACGTTCCGCTGAACGAAAACTTCGAAATTACGGACGACACCCGCATCCGTCGGGCCATGCCCACCCTCAAGAAAGTGCTCGCAGAGGGCGGTTCCCTGATCATCATGTCCCACCTGGGCCGTCCCAAGAAAGTGGATCCCAAGTTCTCCCTCAAGCACATCGTGGGCCGCGTCAGCGAATGCCTGGGCGTTCCCGTCCAGTTCGCCGACGACTGCCAGAAAGCCAAGGCCCAGGCCGATGCCCTGAAGCCCGGTGAGGTCCTGCTGCTGGAGAATCTCCGCTACTACGCCGAGGAAGAAGGCAAACCCCGTGGTCTGGCCGAAGATGCCACCGACGAGGAGAAGAAAGCTGCCAAGAAGGTGGTGAGGGAATCCCAGAAGGAGTTCGTCAAGACCCTGGCTTCCTACGCTGACTGCTACATCAACGACGCTTTCGGTACGGCCCACCGTGCCCACGGCTCCACCGCCCTCATCGCCGAGTACTTCCCCAATGACAAGATGTTCGGCTACCTGATGGAAGGCGAGATCAAGGCCATCGACAACGTGCTCAAGAACGCCCAGCGCCCCCTGACGGCCATCATCGGCGGTTCCAAGGTCAGCTCCAAGCTGGCTGTGCTGAAGAACCTGGTGGGCAAGGTGGACAACCTGATCATCGGCGGCGGTATGGGTTATACCTTCATCAAGGCCCAGGGCGGTCACATCGGCCAGTCCCTGCACGAGGATGAGCTCATTCCCGATGCCCTCGAGATCATGAAGGAAGCCAAGGAGAAGGGTGTGAACCTGTCCCTGAGCGTAGCCACCGTCTGCGGCCAGAGCTTCGACAACGATACGCCCCGTCAGATCTTCCCCATCCGCGAAATTCCCGATGAGTGGGAAGGTATGGATGCCGCTCCCGAATCCCTGGAGAACTGGAAGAAGATCATCCTGAGCTCCAAGACCATCCTTTGGAACGGTCCTGTGGGTGTGTTCGAACTCCCGAACTTCGCCAAGGGTACCCTCCAGATCGCCGAAGACCTGGCCGAGGCTACCAAGCTGGGCGCCTACACCCTGGTCGGTGGCGGTGACTCCGTGGCTGCCGTTACCCAGATGGGTTATGCCGACAAGGTGAGCTACGTATCCACCGGCGGTGGCGCCATGCTGGAAGCCATCGAAGGCAAGATCCTCCCCGGCATCGCCGCCATCCAGGACTAATCAGCGTTCCGTACACAAAAATCCGTCCCTCGTTTTGCGGGGGACGGATTTTTTGTACTGTTATGCGTCACTGTTTGGCGGCGATAACCGTGTCGCAAACTTCGCCCACGGTGACGGGGGCGGGAGCGCCAACGGGGAAACGCATCTGGAACTTTTCCTCCACTGCCAGGGACAGGAGGATCATGGACAAGGAGTCGATGCCCAGCTGGCGCACCAGCTCCGTGTCGAAGGAAACATTCGTAAGGTCCGTGCTGGGACGGATGACGGCGATCACTTCCTTGAGGCCGTCAAAAACTTCTTCTCGGGTCATACGCGGGCTACTTTCATGCTGCCGGTGCGCTTGAAGTCTTCCGTACGCACGGTCACTTTCCGGATCTGATGGGTGCTGGGGAGGTTGGCGTTCACCTTGTCCACCAGTTTGTTCATATAGGCCACGACCTCTTCAAAAGGCTTTCCGTCGAAGGCGGGCATGAAGGGCAGGATCTCGATGGCGATGACCCGGGCGCCGTTCAGGTCGTCTTCCTTGACCATGGCGTCGCGTACGCCGGGATCGGCATAGAAGGGCTCTTCCAGGCTTTCGGGGCTCACGTTCTCACCATTGGGCAGGATAATCAGGTTCTTGATACGTCCGGTGATGTACAGGAAGCCTTCCTCGTCCATCCGGACCAGGTCTCCGGTGCGCATCCAACCGTCGGGGGTAAGGGCTTCGGCCGTCCTTTCCGGATCCTTGTAGTAGCCGGAGAACACGTTGTCGCCCTTGACCCACAGCTCGCCGTTCACGATCTTGGCTTCCTGGCCGGGGTAGAGGCGGCCGATGGAAGTGGGATTCTCCAGCGGATAGGCGTTGGCTGACGTCAAGTTGGCAGTTTCGGTGAGGCCGTAGCCGAAGCAGAAGGTGACGCCCATCTTGGTGAACACGTCCACCAGGCGCGGCGGAACATTGGCGGCGCCGGAGATGATCATCTTGAGGCTTCCCAGGAACTGCGGTCCGTACACCTTCACCAGGCCGGCCAGGATGTCGCAGATACCGGGCACAATGATCAGCAGGGTGGGACGGATGATCGGCATCTTGCCAATGGCGGCCTTCATGTCCTCGCAGGTGAAGATCAGGTTGCCGGAGTAGAAGCAGCCCATGGTGCCGGCGATGAGGCCGAACACGTGGCTCAGGGGCAGCAGGGCGATGTAACGGTGCTGGCCGATGATGGGGCCGGGTTTGAAGATGGTATTATAATTGCCTCTCATCAGGGCGCGGTGCGACAGGACGGCGCCTTTCGGCATGCCGGTGGTACCGCCGGTGAAGAAGATGGCAGCCGTGCTGTCCGGGTCGATGGTGGCGGCGGGAACGCCTTCTTCGGCGATGCTGGAAGCCGGTAATACCTTCACGCCCTGGAGTTTGGCGGTCAGGGGCATGAATTCCTCGCGGACGAAGATGGCGGCGATGTCAAATTTCATGCAGGAGCCGATGACGGCCATTTCCACCAGGGTGGGCGGGAAGTTCATGGCCACATAACCGGCGCTGGTGACGGCGAGGAACAGCTCGATGGCGTCCTGGCTGTTCTTGTCGAAGATGGCGATGTGTGCGCCCTTGGGCAGTCCCAGGCCTTCGATGAAGGCGCGGCGGCGGGCCACTCTTTCACCCAACTCTTTGTAGGTGATGGTGTTGGTGCCATCAGAGAGGGCAGGGGAGTCCGCATATTGCGTCGTGAACCAGGTCACGAATTCACCCATGGTGGGAAAATAGGGAAGACGGGCCAGTTCCTCTTTGGAAAGCAGCTCGTTGAAGTACTGTTCAGAAGAAATCATATGCTTAAAAAAGGTTTTGGTTTTCGTCAAACACACAAAGATACGAATAAAAAACCAGAAACAAAACCGCAGTGCAATCCCCTTGCCGGGTCCGCCGAAAATACGTATCTTTGCAGACTATAGAAGTTTGAAGACAATGGAGTTTAAGAAATTCAACCTGTGGAACAGGATCGTGGGACTGGCCGTCCTGCTGGTATCGGCCTTCACCTACCTTTCCACCATAGAGCCCACCGCCTCGTTCTGGGACTGCGGCGAGTTCATTGCATCGTCCTATAAACTGGAAGTGGGACACCCTCCGGGAAACCCGGTGTTCCAGCTCATCGCCCGCTTCTTCACCATTCCGGTGGATGCGGCCCACGCCGCCGTGGCCGTCAATGCGATGAACGGCATCCTGAGCGCCCTCACCGTGTTCCTGCTGTATTTCACCATCGTTTTCTTTGCCAAGCGCCTGGTGCTGGGATCTCCGGTCAAGCAAGGGGAGGAGGCATCCAGGCCGGGCGTGGCCCAGGCCATCGCCATCTTCGCCTCCGGTGCCGTCGGTGCCTTGGCCTACTGCTTCAGCGACACCTTCTGGTTCAGTGCGGTGGAGGGTGAGGTCTATGCCATGTCCTCGCTGTTCACCGCCCTGGTATTCTGGGCGATGTGCCGCTGGTACGAGACCGCCGACCGGCCCCACGCCAACCGTTGGATCGTGCTCATCGCCTTCCTGATGGGCCTGAGTATCGGCGTCCATCTGCTGAACCTCCTGACCATCCCGGCCTTCGTCTTCATGTATTACTATCGCATGAACGAAGGTAAGGAATTGCCTTTCAAGAAGTTGCTGGGTATCTTCGCCATCGGCGTGGTGATCGAGTTCCTGCTGGTGTACCTGTTCATTCCGTACCTGCCCAAGCTGGCGGCTTCGGTGGACCGGCTCTTTGTGAACGGCTTCGGCCTGCCGTACAACAGCGGCGCCGTCTTCTTCATGGTGGCCCTGCTGGGCCTGTGCTTCTGGGCTCTGTTCTCCACCCTCCGGAAGGGGAAGGTGTTCTGGAATACGGTGATGCTGTGCGTGACCACCCTTGTGATCGGCTTTTCGCTCTTCTCCATCGTCATCATCCGTTCCAGCGTCAAAACGCCCACCAACGAGTATCAGCCCGATAATCCCTACACCCTGGTGCGTTACCTGAGCCGCGAACAGTATGGCTCCACGCCGCTGATTTACGGCCAGTATTACGACGCCCCCTACGAGCTGTACAACGGCAAATACTGGGCTCCGCTGAACGGGAAATACATCCATGCCGATGCCCCCGCGGATGCCAAATACCTGCCCGAAGGGAAGATGCTCTTCCCCCGGATGTGGTCCGGTGCGGATTCCCGCTATGCGGAATTCTATGAACTGTACACCCAGGGCAAAGGCGCCCGGGTGAAAGGCTCCAAGACCCGCAAACCCACGTTCGGGGCCAACATGGCCTATTTCTTCGACTATCAGCTGAACTGGATGTACTGGCGCTACTTCATGTGGAACTTCGCCGGCCGCCAGAACGACATTCACAGCCCCGTCCCCGGCAATGTATTCTACGGCAACTGGGAAAGCGGAATCGGCTTCCTGGATGCCCTGCGCCTGGGTGATCAGTCCGATGCCCCCGCCCCGCTCCGGGACAACAAGGGCAAGAACCACTACTACCTGCTGCCGCTGCTGCTGGGTCTGCTGGGCCTGGTGTACCAGTTCGACCGCGACAAGCGGGGCAGCTGGCTGGTGGCCCTACCAGGTGCGGGAGAGGGACTACGCCTATGCGGGTTCCTTCTATATGTTCGCCATCTGGATCGGCCTGGGCGCTGCTGCCCTGTACGCCTGGCTCTGCGATATCGCCAAGGGCAAGGCCCCGGCCAAGTTCCTGGCAGCCTGCGTTTCGCTGCTGTGCCTGGGCGTACCGGCCCTGATGGCCTCGGAGAACTGGGACGACCACGACCGCTCCCACCGCTATACCGCCCCCGAAATGGCCTATAACTACTTGAATTCCGTGGGCGAAAACGGCCTGCTGGTGACGCACGGGGACAACGATACCTTCCCGCTCTGGTACGCCCAGGAGGTGGAAGGCGTCCGCACGGACGTGCGTGTGGTGAACACTTCGCTGCTGGGCACCGACTGGTACATCGACCAGATGAAATGGGCCTGCAACGAGAGCAAGCCCCTGCCCCTCACCATTCCCGCCTCGCAGTACCTGTACGGCACCAACGAGTTCGTGTACATCGCCTATGACGACGGTTCGCCGATGTACCTGAAGGACGTGATGGACGTATTCAAGGATCCCAAGATGCAGGTGGCCCTGGAAGGCGGCGTCCGGCTGGACTTCATCTGCGCCCGCAACATCGTCCTGCCGGTGAACAAGGAGAACTGCCTCAAATACGGCATCGTTCCCGAACAGTTCGCCGACGAGATTCCCGAGGCCATTGTGCTCACGATGTCCAAGGATAAGAACTACCTGTCCAAACCGGAACTGTTCATGCTGGACCTGCTGTCGGGCTATGAATGGGACCGTCCCATCAACCTGCTGAATATGGGCGGGGACCTGAATATCGGTATCAAGGACTATCTGATGTACGACGGCTTCAGCTACCGCTTCACGCCCATCCGCAACAAGCCTTCCTCTACGGACGCCGGCAAGGTGGATGCCCTGGCCCTGTACGACAAAATGACCAGCGTGTACAAGTGGGATGCCCTGAAACGCACCGACTGGTTCGTGGACTACCAGAACCTGTACACCTTCATGGGTGTGCTGTCCCAGCGGCAGCTGTTCCTGACCGTGGCCAATGCCCTCATCGATATCCGCGAGGATGAAAAGGCCCTGGAAATCATGGATTTGTGCCAGGAGAACTATCCCGAAGCGAACTTCCCGCTGGAGAGCCTGCCCCTGGGCTTTGCCGCCAACGACTACATGGTGGCCCAGATGATCGAGAACTATTATTATCTGGGAGACAGCGCTTCTGCCGCCGACCTGGCTTCCCGTATGGCGGACCAGCTGATGGATACCATCTCCTTCTACGTCAACTGGGGCAGCCTGGGCAGTTCGGAGTTCGAAACGGCCGGCCGCATCCTGATGTATATCGCCGATGTCTGTGACGAATACGGGGACAAGGAACTGGCCGCATCCATGACCAGCCGCCTGAGCGCCCTTCTCCACGCGCTGAGCGGGAATGATGACGCCGAAGAGTTGGAGGAAGAACTGGATATGTAAAAGAAGCTTATAGACCGATATGGAAACATTGATCGTACATTGGAATGTGAATCCGGCCATCTTCCGGCTGGGCGGGTTTGAACTCAGGTGGTATTCGCTGCTGTTTGTGAGCGGCTTCATCCTGGGCTGGTTCATCATGAAATCCTTCTTCAAACGGGAAAAAATCAGCGAAGCACTGCTGGATCCGATGCTGTACATGCTGCTGATCTGCACCATCGTGGGCGCCCGGCTGGGGCACTGCATCTTCTACCAACCGGACTACTACTTTGGCAGTTGGGCCGGATTCTGGGAAATCTTCATGCCCTGGAAAGGCGGCCTGGCCAGCCATGGCGGCACCATCGCCCTGCTGCTGGGTATCTGGTGGTATGCCCGCAAGTACGGCCCCAAGAACGGTTTCGACTATGTGTGGGTGCTGGATCATCTGGTGATTCCGATCTCGTTCGCCGCCTGTTTCATCCGCCTGGGCAATCTCTTTAATTCCGAAATTTATGGCGGTCCTACCAATCTTCCCTGGGGTTTTGTCTTCGAACGGAACGGCGAAACCGAGCCCTGCCATCCCACCCAGCTCTACGAGGCTGGGACCTACCTGCTGGAAGGCCTGCTGCTGATGTGGCTGTATTGGAAACGCCTGTACAAGACCTACCGCGGCACCTATGTGGGCCTGTTCCTCATTATCTGCTTCGGCTCCCGTTTCCTGATCGAGTTCATCAAGAACCCGCAGGTGGAATTCGAGCAGGGGATGGCTTTGAATATGGGCCAGCTGCTGAGCATTCCCTTCGTGCTGCTGGGCATCGGATTCCTGGTGTACGCCTTTGTGAAGAAGCAGCCCGCCTGGGCCGTCCATCCGGATCCTGCGCCCCAAAAGAAAGAGGAAACGCACTATGCCCGTCCGACGGGTCGTTAACCCTGATTTTTAATCCATAGGTGGCGCGATTTTTGTAGTGTTCGGGCCGCCTATTTTAGTTAGTATATGCGTATTAAGAATGTCTTGCTGGTGCTGGCGCTGCTGCTCCCTGTTGCAGCCCGGGCGCAGTACCAAGGGACGGAAAGGCCGGCGGGGGACAGCACCCTGGTCCTGAGCCTGGACGATGCCCTGAAAATCGCCCTCAGCGAAAATTCCTCCGTCAAGGTGGCCGATATGGAAGTGCGGCGGACGGAGTATGCCCGGAAGGGCTCCTATGGCCAGCTGTTCCCCCAGATCAACCTCTCCGGGGCTTACAGCTACGCCATCAAGAAGCAGAAGGTTTACTTTGGCTCGGATGCCGATGACGGCGGTTCCAGCTCGAGCGGCATGTCCTCGATGTATGCCTCCATGCTGACCCCCATCATGTATTACATCGAAACCCTGTATCAGGCCACCGGTACCCCTTTTATCCCGTATGTGGAACCCCAGCCGGATCCTGGCTCGTCATCCGGTGACGGCGCCATCGAGATGGGCCGTGCCAACCAGGTGAGCCTGGGCCTGAGCGCCTCCATGCCGCTGGTGAACTTCCAGCTCTGGGAGAGCCTGCGCCTGACCGGCGATCAGGTGGAACTGGCCGTGGAGCAGGCCCGGGAGTCCCGCTTGGGAACGGTGGCGTCCGTGAAACAGGCCTACTTCGCCGTCCTGATGGCCAAGGCCTCCTACGATGTCTATAACGCCGTGTTCGAGAACGCCGTCCAGAACTACAAGTTCACGGAAAGCCGCTACAACGTGCAAAAGGCTTCCGAGATGGACCTGGCCCGTGCCAGCAGTTCGATGGCGGCCGCCATCCCCAACCTGTACAACGCTGAAAATGCCATCAGCCTGTCCCTGTGGCAGTTGAAGGCCGTGATGGGTGTTGACCTGGACCTCCCGGTGGATGTGCAGGGCAAGTTGGAGGACTATGCCTCCCAGATGCTGTACGACTACAACGAAGGGATGGAAGCTTCGCTGGACCGCAACTCCCAGATGCGCCAGCTGGCCACCCAGGCCGAGATGCTGGCCAAGCAGATCCGCATGCAGCAGTATGCGTACATTCCCACCCTGTCCATGCAGCTGTCCTACAACTACTACACCCAGAGCGACAAGTTCAACCTGAGTCAGTGGCGTTGGCTGCCTTCCAGTACGCTGGCCCTGTCCCTGAGCATTCCCATCTTCAGCGGCGGACAGCGCTATCACGCCATCAAGCAGACCCGGGTGCAGGCCGATGAACTGGAGATCCAGCGTGAGAACGCCGAACGCCAGCTGCGCATCGGCATCCGCCAGAGCCTGTCCACCATGGACACGGCGATGAAGAGCTTCGATGCGGCCCGCAGCGCCATCACCTCGGCCGAGAAGGCTTACGATATCGCCTCCAAGAGCTACCGGCTGGGCAAGAGCACCTTCACGGACCTGAACAATACGGAACTCACCCTGACCCAGAGCCGCCTGCAGGCCGTGCAGGCCGTGTACAACTTCGTCGTGGCCCGCGCCACCCTGGAGCAGAGCCTGGGCTACGATTTCACCGAAGAAAAATAAACGAGATATGAAGAAGATTTTTTTACCGATCGCCTGCCTGCTGGCGGCTGTTTCCTGCGGAAGCAATGCCTCGCAGACGTCTGCCGGCGCCGTTGCCGCTGAAGTGGTTCCCAATGTGGAAGTGGCCGTGGCCGAGACCCGCGACGTGCCGCAGGACAACACCTATGCATCCACTGTCCAGGCTTACGCGGTGAACAACATTATGCCCCAAAGCGGCAGCCGCATCCGCAAGATCAACGTGGAGGTAGGGGACTATGTTCAGAAGGGCCAGGTACTGGCCGAGATGGACCGCCTGCAGCTGGAACAGCTGGAGTTGCAGATCCAGAACGACGAGCTGGAATATGCCCGTCTGAAGGGCCTGTACGAGGAAGGCGGCGTTTCCCAGAGCGATCTGGAAACTGCTGAACTGGGTTACAAGGTGCGCCGCACCAACTACGAGAACGTGAAGGAAAACACCATCCTGCGCAGCCCGGTGACGGGTTTTGTGACGGCCCGTAACTTCGATGTGGGCGACATGTTCTCCCTGAGCGCCCCCCTGTTTGTGGTGCAGCAAGTGGTGCCCGTGAAACTGCTCGTGGGTATTTCCGAGAGTGAATACACCCTAATTAAGAAAGGCGACCAGGTGGCCCTGAGCGTAGATGCCATCCCCGGCCGCAGCTTCACCGGCAAGGTGGAGCGCCTGTATCCTGTCATCGACGCCGCTACGCACACCTTCAAGGCCGAAGTGACCGTTGCCAACACCGACAAGGTGCTGCGTCCCGGCATGTATGCCCGCGTGACCGTGAACTTTGGTACCCGTCGCAGCGTGATCGTCCCGGACAAGGCTATCGTCAAGCAGGAAGGCACCGGCACCCGTTTCATCTACGCCTTGCAGGACGACGGTACCGTGAGCTACCTGCCCGTGACGGTGGGCCGTCACATGGGTGCGGAGTATGAGGTCCTTTCCGGCCTGGAAGCCGGCGCCAAAGTGGTGGTCAAGGGACAGGCTTCCCTGAGGGACGGTATTAAGGTGAACGTGCTATGAGTATCTACCGAACTTCTGTTGAACATCCGGTAACCACCGCCCTGGTCTTCCTGGCCTTTGCCATCCTGGGTGTTTTCTCCCTGGTGCAGCTGCCGGTGGACACCTTCCCGGATTTCGAGTCCAACACCATCATGGTCATGAGCTCGTATCCCGGCGCTTCGGCCGAGGATGTGGAGAACAACCTGACCAAGGTGCTGGAGAACTCGCTGAACGGTGTCCCCAACCTGAAGGACATCACCTCCAACTCCCGTGAGAACATTGCCGTCCTCACGCTGGAATTCGAATACGGCACCGACATCGAGGACGCCACCAACGACGTTCGCGACAAACTGGACATGGTGAGCCAGAGCCTGCCGGACGGGGCTTCTTCCCCCTTCCTGTTCAAGTTCAGCGCCGACGACATGCCCATCATGATCCTCAGCGCCACGGCCAAGCAGAGCGTGAGCGCCCTGGACAAGGTGCTGGACGAGCGGGTGGCTACGCCGCTGGCCCGTGTGACGGGCGTGGGTACGGTGTCGGTCACCGGTGCCCCTAAGCGCGAAATCCAGGTCTATTGCGATCCTTCCAAACTGGAGGCGTACAACCTGAGCATCTCCGCCATTTCGCAAATCATCGCCGCCGAGAACCGGAACATCCCTTCCGGTAACATCGACATCGGTTCCGATACCTATACCCTGCGCATCAAGAAGGAGTTCCAGGATCCGTCCGAACTGCTGAACGTGGTGCTGGGCTCGGTGAACGGCGGTACGGTGTACCTGCGCGACGTGGCCCGCATTACCGACTCGCTGGAAGAAAAGTCCCAGGAGTCCTACACCAACGGTGTGCGCGGCGCCCAGATCATCATCCAGAAACAGTCCGGTTACAATACGGTTCAGGTTATCAGGCAGGTGAAAGCCACCCTGGCGGGCCTGCAGCGCAATCTGCCCTCCGATATCAAGATCACGACGGTGGTGGATAACTCCCGTAACATCCTCCGGACCATCAACTCCCTGAAAGAAACCATCCTCATCACCTTCCTGGTGGTGATGCTGGTGGTGTTCCTCTTCCTGGGTCGCCTGAAGGGTACCCTCATCGTGGTGCTGTCCATCCCGATCGCCCTGCTGGCTTCCCTGATGTACCTGTACGCCACGGGCAACACGCTTAACGTGATTTCGATGAGCGCCCTGTCCATTGCCATCGGTATGGTGGTGGACGATGCCATCGTGGTGCTGGAGAACGTGACCTCGCACCTGGAACGGGGCGAGAAACCCAAGGAGGCCGCCGTGCACGGTACGGCCGAGGTGGGTATTTCGGTTATCGCCTCCACGCTCACCATGCTGTGCGTGTTCCTGCCCCTGACGATGATCAACGGTATGGCCGGTATCATGTTCCGCCAGCTGGGCTTCATCGTGTCCATCATCATGATCGTGTCCACCACGGCGGCCCTCACGCTGGTTCCGATGCTGTGCGCCCTCCTGATGAACAACAAGCCCACCACCAACAAAGTGTACAAGGCCATCTTCGTTCCCGTGAACAAGGTGCTGGACGGCATTTCCAACGGCTACGCCCGGATGATCGCCTGGTGCATGAACCGGAAGATCCTGATCATGGTGCTGGCGCTGGTTATCTTTGCCGTGGTCATGGTCCTGTACGCCCCCCGGATGAAGACGGAGTTCTTCCCCAACGCCGACCAGGGACGTATCCGTGCCACGATCGAACTACCCATCGGTACGTCCCAGGATGTTACCCGCGAGGTGGCTGCCCGCATCTATGAGAAGATCCTCTCCGATGTCCCCGAAATCGAAATCCTGAGCTACAGCTTCGGTCAGGCGGATTCGGAAAACGCCTTTGCCTCCATGCAGCAGAACGGTACCTATCTCATTTCCATGAACATCAACGTGGGTTCCATGGAAGACCGTGAGCGCTCGGTTTCCGAGATCGCCGACGTGATCCGGGCCGACCTGAAGCTGTTCCCGGAACTGAACCGCTTCAATATCACCGAAGGCGGTATGGGAATGGGTGGCCGCGCTTCCGTGCAGCTGGAAATCTACGGCTACGACTTTGCCGAGACGGAAAGCGCTGCCCGCGAGATGCGCGCCCAGATGATGGAGAGCGGTCTCTTCGCCCAGGCCATCCTGTCCCGCGACCAGTATACGCCCGAATATGAAGTGGACTTCGACCGCGAAAAACTGGCCCTGAACGGCCTCAATTCCGTGACCGCCGCTACGGCCGTATCCGCTGCCATGTCGGGTTCCGTGGCCTCCTACTACCGGGAGGACGGTGAGGAATACAACATCCGCGTGCGCTACGCCCCGGAATTCCGCACCAGCATGGAGGATCTGGAGAACATCATCATTACCAATACGGCCGGCCGCACCCTCAAGGTGAAGGACCTGGGCCGCATTGTGGAGACCAAGGTCCCTCCGACCATCCAGCGCAAGAACCGCGACCGTTACATCTCCGTGACCGGTATGATGGCCAAGGGCTATACCCTCAGTGACGGTGTGGAATACGTGCAGGCTTACCTGAATGCCAACCCGCTGCCCTACGGCCTTACCTGGGAGATCGGCGGTGACTACGAGGAGCAGCAGAAAATGTTCGGCAGCATGATCCTGCTGGCCCTGCTGATCATCATCCTGGTGTATATGGTAATGGCCTCCCAGTTCGAATCCTTCCTGGGACCCTTCGTTATCATGTTCTCCATCCCGTTTGCCTTTACGGGCGTCGCCCTGGGCAATATGGCCGCCAATCTGGCCATCGGCATGATGTCGGCGGTGGGTATCATCATCCTGCTGGGTATCGTGGTGAAAAACGGTATCGTGCTCATTGACTACACCATCCTCCTACAGGAGCGTGGTACCAGCGTGCGCGAAGCCTCCGTCACCGCCGCCCGCGCGCGTATGCGCCCCATCCTGATGACCACCCTCACCACGGTCCTGGGTATGCTGCCGATGGCGCTGGGCCGGGGCGAAGGTTCTGAAATGTGGCGGGGTCTGGGTACCACCGTGGCCTGGGGCCTGTCCGTTTCCACCCTGATTACCCTGGTGCTGATTCCGGTCCTGTACTGCGGCCTCACCGAGCACCGTGAGCGCCGGAAAGCAAAGAAACAGTAAGGTATGAAAGCTATATTTATCGCGTATAATCAGGCTTACAATCAGGAGATTGTAGAGCTTTTGGAAGGCCTCGGACAACGCGGGTACACCGTGTGGGAAGAGATTGGCGGCCGTGGGTCCGAAAGCGGTTTGCCCCACCTGGGTTCCCACGCCTGGCCCACCCGGAACCATGCGCTGCTGAGCGTTGTCAAGGACGAACTGGTGGCGCCCATCATGGCCCACCTCAGGGACACCGACGCCGCCAACCCGGACCTGGGCCTTCGCGCCTACGTGCTTCCGGTGGAAGCAGCCCTCTGACGGATTTAATTTTTTATTGTATATTTGCAAAAACAACTGACAGATAATCTTATGGCAAAAGTAGCAACCAATACCAACTTTTCCGAACTCCTCCAGGACAGCAAACTGGTGGTAGTGGATTTCTGGGCCACCTGGTGCGGCCCCTGCCGCATGCTTTCTCCCATCCTGGACGAAGTGGAGGAAGAAATGAGCGATAAGCTCACCGTGGTGAAGGTGAATGTGGACGACGCCGACGAAGTGGCTGCCCAGTACCGGATTATGAGCATTCCAACCCTGCTGTTCTTCAAGAACGGCCAGGTGGTGGACAAGACCGTGGGCGCCATGCCCAAGAACGTCCTGGTGGACAAGATTAATTCTAATCTCTAACAATATGAAGAAACTTATCGCAGTAATCGCCGTGGTTTTTGCAACCATGGCTATGGCCCACGCTCAGATTGGTATCGTCGGTGGTTTTACCTCCTCCAAGACCAACCTGAAGGATGTGGATCTCAAGGCCATGAGCCTGTACCACGCAGGTGTTGCCTATAAGTTCGAAATCGGTCCCGTCTTCTGCATTCAGCCCGCTCTGGTCTATCAGGCAAAGGGTGCCAAGCTGCAGGACGTCAAGACGGCTGAGGACTTCCAACTCAAGACCGGTTATGTGGAACTGCTGGCCGGCCTCCAGGTGGGTATCGACCTGGCTGTCGTCCGTCCTTTTGCCCTCTTCGAGCCCTTTATCGGCTATCAGGTGACCGGCAACGAGAAATGGGATACTGGCGACTGGAAAGGCTCCATCACCGGCGTGACCAACAAGTTTGAATATGGCTTCGGCGTTGGTGGCGGTGTCGAACTCTTCGACCACGTCCAGCTTTCCGTACAGTGGTTCAAGAACCTGGGCAGCCTGTATAAGAGCGAATCCCCGATTGACGCTTCCCAGAAGGTGAACTACCAGGGTATCAAATTCACGCTTGGCCTGTTCTTCTAATGGAGGGAAGCGTTGCCATTTTCTGCGCATCCAGTGTAGAAATTGATGACAAATACAACCTTGCAGCGCGCGAAGTGGTTCGCGCGCTGCATGCGTTAGGTTATACGGTGGTTTCCGGCGGGGGAAAGATGGGCACGATGGGTGCCATCACGGCGGAATCGGTGCGCGTAGGAGGCCGTCATGTGGCGGTGCTGCCGGAGTTTATGCGGGGAAAGGAGAATCCCGATGTGACGGAAGTGGTGTGGACCCCGTGCATGGCCACGCGTAAGGCGCGGATGCGGGAAGGTACCTGCGCCGTCATCGCCCTGCCTGGCGGGATCGGTACCCTGGACGAGCTCATCGAGACGCATGTCCTGCGGAAACTGAGGCGCTACGACGGCCGCTTGTTTGCCCTGAACCTGGATGGTTTCTACGACCCTTTCATCGCCCTGCTGGACCATTACGTGGCCACGCGGATGATGTCGGTCCAGGATCGGGACCTGATCCAATTTCCCCGGACGGTGGAAGAACTGATTTCGTACTTTAAATAAATGTCCTTCAGTCAGATACAATCGGTCCTAAAACCGGGGCTGGAACGGGTGAACGCCCTTATCGACCAGTCGCTCGAGAGCGATATTTCCCTCCTGGACAGCGCCAACAAGGCCCTGCGGGAGCATCCGGGAAAGATGATGCGTCCGATGCTGTCCCTGCTGGCGGCAGGGGCTGCGGGAAAGCCTGTTGAGGCTTCGTACCGCTATGCCGCCGCTTCGGAGCTGCTGCACAACGCTACGCTGCTGCATGACGATGTGGTGGACGGGGCCGGCGAACGCCGCGGCATCCCCACGGTCTTTTCCCTGCTGGGCGGCGGTCCGGCGGTGCTGCTGGGCGATTATTGGCTGGTGAAGTGCCTGCAGCTCATCCTGAGCGCCGGGCCTGGCAGCCAGCGGGTACTGGACCTCTTTTCCCGGACGCTGGGGCACCTGACGGAGGCGGAACTGCTGCAGATGCAGAAGGCTTCGACCGGGGATACCACAGAGGAAGATTACCTCCGCATCATCTTCGGGAAAACGGCTTCTCTCTTCCAGCTTTCGGCTCTATCGGGCGCGCTTTCCGTCGGCGCGGAAGAGCCTGTGGTCCAGGCGCTTGGGGAATTTGCGCGCGGGGTGGGCATCGCCTTCCAGATCAAGGACGATATTCTGGACTATGCCCCCGCGTCAGCGGCCCTGGGAAAGCCGGTGGGCATCGATCTGAAAGAGCAGAAAATTACCCAGCCCCTGCTGTCTGCGCTGGAGCAGGTGCCGGCTTCGGAGGCCCTCGAGATCCGTTCGCTGGTGGCCTCGGCGGCCGATCATCCGGAGCACGTCCAAACGGTCCGCGCCTTCGTGGAAAAGCACAGCGGAGTGGCCCTGGCCGAAGAAAGGATGGATTTTTACCTGAAAAATGCCATCTCCTGCCTGGAAATCCTTCCGGAATCCGAAGAAAAATCGTATCTTGCAAAATTAGCCCTTTTTGTGGGCCAAAGGACCTGGTAATAACGATGGAAATTTACGGCAATGCGGAAATCCTGAACGCCTTCCACCGGATGGTGGGAAGCGGTCATGTGCCTCACGCCATGCTCCTGCACGAGGACGACGGCGGCGGCGCGTTTCCGCTGGTGCTGCACTTTTTGGAACAGCTGTACGGCGGCAATCCCCGCGTAGCCAAGCTCATCCACCCGGACATCCATTTCGTGTTCCCGGTGGCGGGCCCCGACAAGCCGGTTTCCCTGCAGTTTCTGGCCCCTTTCCGCGCATTGCTGCTGGATAATCCCTATTTCTTTGAAAATGAGCTGTATGCGGCAATCGGCATCGAAGGGAAGCAGAGCAACATATCGGTGAACGAAGCCCGCAGCATCCTGGATCGCCTGTCGCTGTCGGCGGTGGAAGGCGGCTACCGGACGGTGGTGCTGTACTTGCCGGAGAAGATGAACGCCCAGGCGGCCAATGCGCTGCTGAAAATGGTGGAGGAACCGCCGCAGCAGACGCTGTTCCTGCTCATTACGCATGCGCCCGAGAAGGTGCTGCAGACCATCTCGTCCCGCTGCCTGCACCTGCGCGTACAGCCGCTTTCCGAGGAGGCCGAACGCATCGTCCATGCCCGCGAAGCGGCCGGTACGGCATCCCTGCGGGACCTCTTCCACGACCTGTTGGAAGCCATCGTGGCCCGGGACCTGCTGAAGGCCCTGGAAACCGGGGAGGCCCTGGCCGACCTGAAAGTCCGCGAGCAGCAGAAAAGCTTCTGCCGGATTGCTTCCGAGGACCTCCGGCGCCTGTTCCTCCTGCAGAAGATGCCGCAGCTGGCGGCGTTCCCGGAAGGGGAGGAGGCGTTTTACCGGCGGATGGCAGGGGCCCTGAAACCGACTTTTTCCCGGAAAGCCCTGGCGGTGCTGGACCGGGCGCTGCTCCTGCTGGAGCGCAATGTGAACCAGAAGATTCTCTTCGCCGACATGGCGAGTCAATTATATAGTTTATGAACGATTACACGAATGAGTCCATCCAGTTTGACTGCTTCCGCGGTTGTACCGTCGCCGTGGACGAAGCCACCGGCGATCGCGACATCCGCTATCGCCAGGGCTGCTGCAAACTGGAGGTGTACGATACGCTCAAAGGGATTTCCCAGGAGCAATTCAACGATTACTTCGAAGTCCGTTTCAAGAATACCCGGAAAGGTATCTACCAGAATGCCTCCGGCCAAAGCCTGAAGACCGGGGACCTGGTGGTGGTGGAAGCCGCTACCGGCCACGATCTGGGCATCATCACCCTCGAAGGGCCCATCGTCGGCCGCCAGATGCGTTGCAAGGGGGTGGATCCGGCCAAACAGGAACTGAAGAAGATTTACCGGAAAGCCCGTCCCTTCGACATCCAGCGCTGGCAGGATGCCATCGCCCGGGAGCAGGAAACCATGATCCGCGCTCGCGTGCTGGCCGCCAACCTGGGCCTGGAGATGAAAATCGGCGACGTCGAGTTTCAGGGCGACGGCACCAAGGCCATCTTCTATTACATTGCCGACGGTCGCGTGGACTTCCGCCAGCTGATCAAGGATTTTGCCGAGGAATTCCACATCCGCGTGGAGATGAAACAGATTGGCGCCCGTCAGGAAGCCGGCCTCATCGGAGGCCTGGGCGTCTGTGGACGGGAGCTCTGCTGCGCTAACTATATTACTGAGTTCAAGTCGATTACCACTTCTGCGGCCCGGATCCAGGACCTGTCGCTGAACCCCCAGAAACTGGCGGGCCAGTGCGGTAAACTCAAGTGCTGCCTGAATTACGAGGTGGAGAACTACCTGGACGCCCATTCCCGCATTCCGCGGGTGCAGGAGCCCCTGGAGTTCCAGGACGGACAGGCCTGGCTGGTGAAGACGGATATCCTGGCCGAGCAGCTGTATTTCTCCTACGAGAAAGGCTCGCTGGCGCAGGTATTTCCGCTTACGGCCCAGGAGGTCCGGGACATCCAGGCCATGAACCGCCGGGGCGAAAAACCCGTCACGCTGCGTCAGGAAGAGGTGTCAGCACCGGACTTCGTGACGGCTGTGGGGGACGATGCCATCAACCGCTTCGACCCTGAAAAGAAAAAGCGCCGCCGCAAGAACAAGGCCCGGAACAAGAAATGAGACGCTGGCTGCCCATCCTCCTCCTTGTGACGCTTGCCGCCTGCCGGGAGCCGCTTTCCACGGAACGATTCATCCGCGGGGAGGGCCCCTTTGTCTTTCCGGTAGATATGTCGGACACTACGGCTGCGTACGACTTTGACCTGTACACCCGGGTGGACGCGATGGATATTCCCTCCAGCGTGCCGCTGCGGATGAGCTGGACCTCGCCCTCCGATTCGCTGTATACGGAGACGGTGTATCTGCCGCTCCAGGGCCGTCAGGGGGTATTTTCCATGGATGTCTACCAGGCTTATCGGGCCGATATGCGCCCGGTGGAGGCAGGGGAGTGGACGCTCACCGTCTCTTCCCTCTCCCAGCTTCCGGAGGGTTTCCGCGGCTTGGGCCTGGTGGTCAGAAAGAACAAGTAGGATGGGACACGGGAAGCTGAAAAAATTTGCCGAGAACGAGACCTTCCGCTGCCTGCTGCAGCCGGATGCCTCCGCCGTCCTGGACAAGGAGGCGGGTTCGCGGGAGCTGCGGCTCCGGGACCACGCCATCAAAGGCAAGTGGGGTCGGGAAATGTTTGGCAATGACCATCCCATCGTCCTGGAACTGGGGTGCGGCAAAGGGGATTATACCCTGGCCCTGGCCCGCCGCCATCCGGAAATCAATTATATCGGCGTGGACATCAAGGGCGCCCGGTTGTGGAAAGGCGCCAAGGAAGCCACCGAAACGGAGATGCCGAACGTGGCGTTCCTCAGGACCCGCATCGAATTCATCGAGGCGTTCTTCAGCCCCGGCGAAATTGCGGAAATCTGGCTCACCTTCTCGGATCCGCAGCTGCGCGGCAGCGAGAACGCCCGGCTTTCTTCGCCGCTTTTCCTGGAGCGCTATCGCAAGTTCCTCCGACCCGGCGGCATCGTGCATCTGAAGACCGACTCGCGCTACCTGTACGAATATACCCGTTCGGTCGTGGCGGTGAACGGCTTGCAGGTACTGGCCTCCGGCACCGATATCTACCACGAGGGCCTTACCGCCGTACCGGGTCTGGAGACCGATATCGTGTTCCAGGTCCAGACTTTCTACGAGCAGATGTTCCTGGAGATGGGCCTCCCCATTACCTATCTGGCATTCACCCTTGACCACGAAGGACCCTACGCTTTCCCCGGTGAAGCCTTCGACCACGAAAAATGGCTGGAGGCCGAGGGACCCCGGCGCTCTTTCTCTCATCAACCGACCAAAAAAGGCTAACGATATGGCAAAACTGATTTATACCATGGGCGAAACGGCCCAGCTGCTGGGCGAAAATCCGTCGGCGGTGCGCTACTGGAGCAACTATTTCGAGAAGTTCATCAAGCCCCAGCGCAATGCCAAGGGAAACCGCCTGTATAGCCCGGACGACATTGAGACCCTGAAGCAGATCCAGTATCTGGTGAAGAATCAGGGGCTTACCCTGGACGGAGCGATGCAGCGCCTCACCGAGGACCGGCGCAGTGTAGACAAGCGCGTGAAAGCCCTCACCATCCTCAAGGGAATCCGTGCGGAACTGGTATCTGTCAAAAAGTCGCTATGAACGTAAGGGACATTACCGAAGTCCTGGAGGCATTTGCCCCCCTGGGCATCCAGGAAAGCTGGGACAACAGCGGCCTGCTGATTGGCGCTCCGGAGGACGAGGTCCACGGGGTGCTCGTGGGCTTTGACTGCACGCCGGCGTTGATTGACGAGGCTGTGGAGAAAGGCTGCGACCTGGT
>CACYHZ010000034.1:0-512 GCA_902774345.1 uncultured Bacteroidia bacterium
GGGATACTCGTCGGCCCCGCAGCCTTGGCGGGACGGATTAAGCTAATTGGACTTGGCCGAATTAGGCAGCGAGTGCATAGTTGTTGTTGGCAACTGATTTGTTGGAATCTGCGTTTTACGGGACAGGTTCCGAGGCCCGACATGCTTACCGTCCAGCATCAGCGCTGTCAAAACCAAAACACCCCCATACTGAACGTGGGGTCAAAGGTAAGAAAAATTATTCGTCCGGCAAAACCCGGCGGGCGCCGATATAGCGCATCATAAAGTACGGATGGGACGAGGTCTGCTCCACCACGCCGTTGGATACGGAGGCGTGGATGAAGGTGAAACTCCCCTTTTCGTGGTCCACCGATACCACGATGCCCACGTGGCCGATTTCCCGCACGCCGGCCCGCTTGCCAAAGAACACCAGGTCGCCTTTTTGCAGGTCGAAATAGGATGCCACTTCCCTGCCCTCTCGGAATTGGGCCTGACTGAACGGCGTGATGGTATAGCCGAAGTGCTTGAAAACG
>CACYHZ010000034.1:571-28802 GCA_902774345.1 uncultured Bacteroidia bacterium
ACCCGTGAAGCTGCGGGCATAGGCAATGACCTGGTCCGACAGTGCCAGTTCCCGGGTCTGGGCCACTGGCTGCGAAGCCGTTTGCGGAGCCGCCGCAGAGGCGGATTGACGGAGACTGTCCGGTTCCGAGGGGCGTACCCGCTGGATGGAATCCATCACCTCCTGGGCCCGCTGGCGGGACTGGGCGATAGCCACAGGATCCTCCAGCGGCAGTTCCGCTGCCGTAGGGGCCGGGGTTCGACGGCTTGTGCCGCAGGAGAGCAGCACCACCAGCAGAAGGGAATATGCGAAGCATTTGCGCATCACGCAAATGTACGCAAGTTTCCCGACATCTCAAAGCGTCCCGCCTACAACTGTCCCAGGGCATGCAGTTCCGGTTCCCAGTCCAGGACCGACACCAGAAATTCGTTCTGGGCATATTGCACCTCCAGAAAGATATCGGGAAGGTCCTCCTCTTTCCAGGTCACGACGCCCTGCTGGACCATCATCTCCCCGATGGGCAGACGGGCCTCGAGCTGCGCTTTTTCATAAACCCCTTCCTTGCCCCAGATTTCCATTTCCAGGTCCGTATCGGCCTGTCGGGGAATGAGACCGATGAAAGTTCCTTCCGTATATTCCCGCATCCGGCAGCAGAAAGGTCCCGAAACCGGTTCCCGGGTCAAGGCCTCGATCCCGCAGGTCGTGCCCCGGACGATGATGTCGAAGGGAAAGACCGGCTGCTCCTGATAGTATTGCCAAGGATCCGCAAACTGCAGGGTCAGGGCCGCGTATTCCTTCCTGAAATACAGCGGAACGGTCACCTCTTCCTGCCGTCCGTCCACCGAGTAGCCGGCGAAATACAGGGGGTCCCATTCGCTTCCTTCCGGAACCACCAGACGGCACGTCCCGCTTTCCTGACAGTTCCTGGCGCCCCTCAGGGCGTAACCGCCCCACTGATCGGCCCGCCGCAGGGAGAAGGAGAAATCCTTCTGCTGGACATCCCATGCCGTGGCCGTCCCCTTCCCGGCCAGTTCCTGGTCCGGCATCAGGAACACGCTGGCGTCAATCCGGTCTTCTCCGTCCAACTCATCGGCCAGGTGAAAATACAGGATGCCCGGGCAGGCGTCGCGGTCTTCCTTGATCAGCTTGCCGCAGGAAGACAGGCCCGCGAGCAAGAGGAGAATCGATAATAAACTCATTCTGTGCATCATAACTCCTCCTTACGCATCCAAATCCACACCGAAGGCCATTTCTTCGCCCAAGACAAAGGACAGGCTGTAACTCGTCCCGGATTCCAGATCCAGGCTCAGCTGACGGGATGCTGCGGTGAGACTCCCCCCACCCTTTTGCCAGCTCCAGCCAATCTGGAGCGTGTACATCCCGGGCACCAGATACAGATTGTCCGGATTCTGCCCAAGGGCTGAAGCAATCACGGTATCAGCCCCTGTCACCACGCTGCCCCATCCACTTTCGTCCCGGTGTCCGGCGCCAGCCGCGAGCTGATAGACCCCACCCGTTCTGGGCGTCAGGCTTATCTGAATCTGAGAAAGGGAATACCCGCTTTCGGCTAAAATGTTTACCCCTGCTATCCTTGTAAATATATGCTTGAAAACCAGGATATTATTTTCTCCGTAAATGGGATTGGGGAGGTAAGCGCACACCACGTCGGTAGCGGTGGTGGCCGTTACCTGGGCACCGGAAGCCGTAGGCGTCAGGTTCACGTTGGCCGCGTAGAAATGGAAGGACGGATCCTGTTCCGGCCAGAGTTTCCCTCCGTAGTAAACGTCCCCGGAACGGGTAAAGAGCACATTGCTCCAACGGGCCGTTTCAGAACCGGTCGCACCGGTAGTAGCGACCAGTTTGAACGAGGACAGGCTGCTTGTCTCGCTCGTTTTGGTTTGCAGGCTCAGCAGCGGTTCCTGCGTTCCGAAAGTGATGGCCTTTCCCTGGATGGGCGTTCTGTTTTCCGGGACACAGGCCACCAGCGCCAATAACAGCGCCATTCCCAACATCTTATTCATAGCTCATTCTGTTTCAATGGTCCAAGCGGCAGGAACCCCATTATTGCCTTTTACATTCCAAGCAGCATTTCCATTCTTGACGAACGTGCCGGAACTCCCGACCGAATACATCCAGTTCCGGGTATAGCTGGTACCCGGCGTCGTGAGGAAGAGCGCCTTCAGCCGAGTCAGACTGTAGCAGCCGTAGAAAAGCTGGTTATAGCAGCCTTCCACCAGGGTCAGGGCCGGAAGATCCGGGGGCGAAACCAAACTCCGGCAGTTCTGGAACATCGAGTGGTAGCAATAGGAGCGGAGGGTCGCGGCCGGCAGGACAGGTCCGTTCGGAAGCATGTCGCAATTGATAAACATCGCTTCATAACATCCATCGGCCAGTTCTGTAGCCGGCAATCGCTCCGGAATGGTTACCAGACTGATGCAATGATCGAACATATTTTTATAACAATAGGCTCCCAGCGACGTAGCCGGCAGTTCCGGTGCCGTTGAAAGCGAGCTGCAGAAAGAGAAGAGCTGGCCGTATGCACTCCTGCCGACAGCACTTGCAGGAAGTTTCAGCCGCTTGAGCGGATGCATATCCAAATAGTCATTTTGAGCGAACAGATCCCGTAAGGCATAATCCCCCACAGACGTTCCATCGCCGGAAAGCAGCGAAGAAATATCGCCATAGACATAGGTCTTTCCGCTAAACAAAAAGGAATTAAAACCCGAATCCGTTCCATAGGCCGTCTCGTTTCCACGAACCCATACGATATCCCCGGCGCTCACGCTGAACGACGCTCCGCCGGTAGTCGATGTCAGGGCGGTCCAGCTTCTGCCGAAGTTCTTGCTGTATTCAATGGTCTTGGCCAGCGAAGCATGGCTGCATTTCCAGGAGATGGTGCCGGCTTCAGCCGCATAAAAACTCAGGTAAGCGGGATCGTCCACCCACTCCACTTCATCAAAGGGCGACAGGCTCACGCCCAGGCTTACTTCCGGTGCCCCGCCAAGGGAGCAGCTCACACTGGAGCGACGTCCGGCCGAAAGGCTCATCTGCGTGTTCACGCTATAGTGGTCCGATGCTCCCCCGGCCGATGTCGCCGTCCAGGATATGCAGACTGCGTATTCCCCGGGAACCAGCAGCAGGTCGTTTTCCTGCGTCCCCGGAACGGTCCCGGCCAGATCTATGGCGGGACCGACGCTGATGTCGCTCCAACCGGTTCCGTCCGTATGGCCGTCTCCGGTTTTGAGGTTGTACGTTCCGCCGATATGGGGAACCAGGGTCATCTGAATATCCGAAATGGAATAGCCGTCCACAGCCGACACCGTCACGTCTCCCAAGCATGCAAAGATATGATTGAATTGCAATGAATTGAGGCTTTTGAAAGTGGGCGATGCCAAGTAGGCGCACACGATGTCGGTTTCGTTGTGGGCGCTGATGATATTGCCGTCCGCGGTGAAGGTCAGACTGGCATTGGAAGCGTAAAAATGATAGGATAGTTGATCCAAGGGCCACCATTTGTCGCCCCGGAAAACGTCGCCGCTCGGAGAGAACCAGGCATTGGTCCAGACTTCTCTTTCGGGAGCCGAACCCACAGTGGCCGATACCTGGAATCCGCTTGTGGTCAGCGTACTGCCATCCACAATTCCGACCTTGGTGACGCTTTGTGCCATCATCCGCGCGCCGCCAGCCTGGAAGAGGATGGGGGCCTGTGCGGGCCCGCCGGCCTCCTCTTCCTGGTATTCTTTCCTGCAAGCGCCGAGGGCCAGCGCCAGGAGCAGGCTTTTCAAAATAGTGTACCCTTGGATTTTCATAATACTTTCTGCTTATTTGACGGGGAAAACGCCGGCGTTGATGGGGTGGTCGGTCCAGGCAGCCACATTCACCGCAAAGGAGATTTCCGTGGCGTCGCCCTTGATCTGGGCGGTGATCAGGTTGATTTTGCCGGCGACCAGATTCACGCTCAGATTCTTACTGGAGAACGACTGGGAATAGTTGCCCTTGGTGGCCGTCCAGGAAGCGCTCAGGGTATATTCGCCGGGCACCAGATAGAGGTCGTTGGCCTGGGTGCCGGGAGCGGAGCTGGCGATGGAAACGGGAGAGCCGGTCGTCAGGCTGCTCCATCCCGTTCCGTCGAGCTTCCCGTAACCGCTCTTCAGATTGTAGGTACCACCGGTCTTGGGCGTAATCTGGATGTCGATGTCCGAGATGGTGTACCCATCCGCTTCCGCTACTGTCACACTGCCAAGACGGGCAAAGATATGCGAGAAAAACAGCGTATTGGTCTCCCTGTAACCGGGCGTAGCCTGATAGGCGCAGACCACGTCGGTTTCATTGGTCGCTGCCACCGTATTGCCCGCTTCCGTAAACGTAAGCGGAACATTGGAAGCATAAAAATGATAGGAAGGATTGTCCTTGGGCCACCATTTGTCGCCCCGGAACACATCGCCGGACTTGGTGAAAGCCTGGCTGGTCCAGACCGCCGTTTCAGTGGAAGAACCGGTTGTAGCCGATGCATTGAAGGAGGAAAACCCATCCTGCACCACAGCGGTGGTTTTGGTGTCAACGACCATAGTCGGCCACTGGGTTCGGAACTGAATCTGCTCGGTCAGCTGGTCTTCTGCCGACACGGAGACAGCAGCGTCTTTGTTACAGGAGAGGACGGTGGCCATGAGGCAAGCACCTGCGAGAAAAAAGATTGATTTTTTCATAATGATTTGTGTTTAAAATAAATAAAGTGGGTTATTAAAAGGAATTGTTATCGTGCAATGCATAGAGTCGGATCAAGGCCGATATCTCCGGATCCAAGTTGCCGCGGAAGACGAAAGACCGGTCCTGGGAGCAAGCATCCAGGTAGTGTTGGACCGCCTGCTGGTGGTCGCCGGCGCGGGCGTCCAGGATGGCCAGCATATAGTGCACCTGCGGGGTTAGCGGCAAGTCCTTCAGGATGTCCCTGGCCGATGCGTTATAGTCCAGCGACAGGTACGCAATGGCGGTATTGTAGTCCCGGTAGGGCCTGAGGAAAGTGAGGGCCGTCTGGTAATCCCGCTCTTTGAGCGCCTGGACGCCCCGCATGTACACCGTGTCCAGTTCCGTAGTATGGACGGTATCCTGTACCATTCCCCGCCGATGGAGGTGAAAGCCGAAACGGACCGTCCTGAGACGCGGGTACAACTGTTCCCGAAGGTGCCTGTAAAAGGGTTCGTTCCGCAGGGCTTCCTCCCGCCGGTCCACATCCGGGATCTCCAGCGCCGCCAGGTAAGACCGGATCTGGCTTTCCGTGAGCAGGGAGTCCCCTTCCACCAGACGGGTGAGCATCGCCCAGTTCTCACCCGCAGAACGGGAGATGAAACTGATGCGTGGCAGATCCTGTTCGCGGAAGACGGGCTTTCCCGTTTCCAGGTCCAGGATGCGGCGCACGGAATCGCGGTAATGCTCCACCACGCCGCCGAAATAAGCCGCCACGGAGGCCGCCCTCCTGCGGGAAAGCGCCAGGTTCGCCAGTTCCCTCCCCTCCGGGGATGCCGAAGCCGCGATCACGATGGAATCCATTTCGAACGCATCGTTGCCCAGCAGGTCCACAAGGTTTTCCCGGATCCGGAAGAGTTCCTCCCGGTTGTTCCCAAGCGTCGGGTCCACCCGGTCGTCGCCGGCGTGAAAATCCACGTAACAGGCGGTCTGGGCCGATACCCGGCGCTCCACGATCTTCATCCGGTAGCGCTCGGTAGGGTCTACGAAGGACGACAGGGAGCTGATGTAGAAGGTCAGGGGTTCGGACCGGTTCATCGAATACAGTTTCCTGTCGCCTTCATAGACGTCACCGGAAAGGACGATATCGGCCTTTTTCAAACGGGGACGTGTAAAGATGGTCTGTACGTACTCATAGACAAAATCCCCGTCCACAGACTGCAACACGGTATCCAGGCGGATGCCGTCCTTTACGATAGGCACTTTCACATATTTGTCATACATCTGCTGACGGCGGGCCTTCCGGCGCTCGTTCATGCGTTTGGAGAACTCGTTGGTGTAATGGGCCAGCGCATCCCGCCCGGTAACCCCGAACATGGACTGGAACTGGTCCTCGGAAACATAGGCCGTATCGGCCTTGAAACGATAAATCTGGGGGATATTCCGCTCCAGGAAGATTTCCAGGCTGCGACGGTCCACGAACAGGGTGCTGTCCGTGATGATGGAGCGGATGAAGCGTTCGTACTGCTCATATCCGCGCAACTGGGCCTGCCTGTACTGCCTTCCCGTGATGATAACGGGATCCAGGCGCAGGGAGTCCTCCAGAATGAACATGTCGGGAAAAAACCGCAGCTGCCACCGGCTGTCTTGCATTTGTTGAGGAACCCGGATCTGGAAACGAAGGTCGACGCGGCCGCCCCGTTCCGCCACGTGTCGGAACCGAGCGGTCACCTTGGCCGCCTGAATCTCATCGTGGGCTACCATTTCGCCGTTCTCGTCCTTCACAGCCCGCATGATGAGTACCTGATTTCCCTCGGGATCTTCGACAACCATCGTATCCTTCACCACGGCCTGCTCCATTTCCAGTGCCGGCAGTTCCCGGCTTTCGTCTGACAGGGACAATTGTGCCGACACCTGCGCTTCCCGCAATCGTCTTACACGGAAAGAAGGCGCACAACTGACCAAAATCAGGCCTACAGCCATATACAAAAACAGCCTCTTCATCACTACCAGTCCCGCTGCGGTTGCATATGATCATCTTCTCGGGGCACCAGGGCCACTTTCCGGGCAATGACCTCGTAAGCGATGCGCTCCTCGTTTTCCTGGGTGGTCCATTTCCGCGTACGCAGGCGGCCGATCACCTCTACCCAGGCGCCTTTCTGGATGGCGTACAAATCCGGGATCCCCTCCCGGCCGCCCCAGGCCGTTACATTCAGCCAAGTTACTTCTACCGCGGCATTGCGCTCGCGGTCCACCGTACTGTATTCGGTGACCAGCGAGAAGTTGCATACCTGGCCGGAGGAGAAGGTGCTCACTTCGGCCCTTCCGACCACGCCGCGTAATTCAATTCTGTTCTGAAACTCCATTTTGGTTTTCTTTGACGGTTAAACATCGGTCCGGGGCCTGCGGAGGACGTGTCTTCCGTTCCCGACCGCTTGCAAAGTAAAGGGGCCCGGACAGGAAAAACCAGCTCCAGGCCCCTCAGAGGGGTGTTATTTAACGCTTTGCAACCATTTTGTCGGTTTCAGCCGACACTTCGGTCGATAAAAAAGCATCGTGCATTTCTTTTGCACGACGGGTACATTTTCCCACTTGGTGCAAACGTCAGAAAATGGAGATTTATTTGAACCGATGCTTGGAAAAGCCGGCGGGCCGCTGCAACTTTGCGCAAAATGCTTTGGCCATGACCGATGATCTTGAACCCTTTGCCTTTTGCATCTGCTGCGGGAAACCCTTAAGCGCCGCCGGCCGACTGGACCGGAAATTCTGCGACGAGCGCTGCAAGAACCGCTATCACAACCGGATCCGTTATCCCAAGCGCGAAAGCCGGCAGCAGGAAATCCTGCACATCCTGGACAGGAACCGGAGCATCCTGGCCCGGCTGGTCACACTGGGCATCCACAGCCTGGACAGGAGAGCCCTGCAGCACCTGGGCTATGACACCGACTATATCACCTCCTACAAGAAGGTGGGCAATAAACACTTATGTTCCTGTTTCGATTATATCTACGAGCTCACGCCCACGCGCATCAAGCGGATTGGCAGCGTGTACAGCGAAGTTCTTACTTCAGAATGAGCTCCCGGATGAAGCCGACGCTCCGGTTGTCGGCGGTGAACAGCTGGTCTCCGCTCAGGAAAGCGTTCATCTTTTCCACCAGCACATCCCGCTGGAAGTATAGCTGGTTGCGGATGACCGAAGAATTCAGGGTAATGTACAACTTCCCGTCCCGGTAGAAGCGGTTCAGGGTAAAGGGCCCGGCCCCCGAGCAGGCATCCCAGGCCGCAAACACCCGCTGGGTATTGAGCCCGGCCGCCAGTTTCATCGATTTGATGTAACGGGCGACGATGGCCTCCATACTCTCGGCCTCTTTCTTATGGATGCGTACAGGCTGGTCCATCACTGGGCAGGGGTGAAAACGCCGTCATGGGTATCGAAATAGGCCCGGTCCTCGGTGATCCGGTCCACGATGCCGCTCAGGCGGGCTTTGTCGGTATCGGTAATGAAGATCTGGCCGAAATCCGCCCCGGCCACCATCCCGATGAGATTGGCGATGCGCGTGAGGTCCAGCTTGTCGAAGACATCGTCCAGCAGGAGCATCGGCGCGAAGCCATAGGCCCGTTTCATGATCTCGTACTGGGCGAATTTGAGCGCAACCAGGAAGGATTTCTGCTGCCCCTGGGAACCGGCCCGGCGGATGGGATGGCCGTCCATGAAGAAATGGAAATCGTCCCGCTGGATGCCGGCCACGGTATAGCGAAGGTGAAGATCCCGTTCCTGATGGGCCTGGAAGACGGATTCCAGGGAAGCATCGGCCAGGTCCGACTTGTATTCGATGGAGACGGACTCTCCCCCGCCCGAGATCATCTGGTAATAAGCCGCCACCACCGGTTGCAGGTCCTGCGCCAGACGGGCACGGGCCTCGAAAATACGCCGTGCGGGCGCCGCCATCCGGGCATCCAGGACGGACAGCAGGCCGCTGTCGGGAACGGGGTCTTTCAGTAGCTTGTTCCGCTGGGCCAGGAAGCGATTATAGGCCTGGATATCGGTCAGATAGGCGCGGTCCATCTGGGACAGCACCGCATTGCTCAGGCGCCGCCGCTGCTCGCCGGAATCGCTGACCAGCGCAATGTCCGCCGGCGATACCATCACCACCGGCAGCAGGCCGATGTGCTCGCTCAGGCGGGTGCAGGGCTTGTCGTCCCGGACCAGTTTCTTCTCCCCTTCCGATACCCGGATGGAAAAACGCGACTCCAATCCGTTTTCCATGGCGAAGGTACCCGTAACGGTAAACGCCTCTGTCCCATAACGATAGTTGTACTTATCCGGGGCCGGGAAAGCGCTTTTGGTCATGGACAGATAATAGATGGCGTCCAGCAGATTCGTCTTCCCCTCCCCGTTGTTTCCGCTGATGCAGTTTACGTTGGGCGAGAAGGCGATTTCCTGGAATGCGATGTTCCGGAAATCCTGGACCATGATTTTCTTCAGGGCGGGCATAGGAGGCTGCTGGTTTTGATTGCAAATATAATAATTTTTGTGTAAATTTGCAGGCTGAACTGACCACTTCCCGTGAACAGTTTTCAAAGAAAAAGATAAAATACAAATACAACAATGGCAAAAGTAACCAAAAAACAAGAACAGGAAGAACTCCGCCAGCAGAATGTGGCCGAGGCTGTTTCCAAGACCGAAGTATTCTTCAAAGAGAACGGTAAACTCATTTACGGCTGCGTGATCGCCGTTTTACTGGTGGCCGCCTGCGCCCTGCTGGTGAACCGCTTCTACATTCAGCCCAAGAAGGTCCAGGCTACGGACCAGCTGGCTCAGGCCGAACGCTGGTTTGAAGCCGGCGAATACGAGCTGGCCCTGACCGGTGACGACAATGATCTGGGTTTGGAAGACATCATCAACCAGTATGGCTCCAAGGCCGGCGAGGCCGTGTACCTCTATGCAGGTATCGCCAAGCTCCAGACCGGTGCTTACGAAGAGGCTATCTCCTACCTGAAGAAGTACGACGGTGAAGATCCCATCATGTTAGCCCGCGCCCAGGCTTGCATCGGCGACGCCTATGTCGAGCTGCAGGACTATGCCGCCGCTATCGACTGGTTCACCAAGGCCGCCAAGACCACGGACAACGCCCTGGCCGCTGCTTATCTGATGAAGGCCGGCATCGCCGCCGAGGCCGATGGCAAAGCCGGACAGGCCCTCTCCTTCTACAAGGAAATCAAGGACAAGTGGGCTGCCGCTCCCGAGGCCATGGAGATTGACAAGTACATCACCCGCATCGAAACCGCCGAGTAATATGGGAAGAGCATTTGAATTCCGCAAAGAGCGGAAAATGAAGCGCTGGGGCCACATGGCCAAGACCTTCACCAAGCTGGGTAAGGAAATCACCATCGCCGTCAAGCAGGGTGGCGCCGAAGTAACCGGCAACCCCCGTCTGCGTGCCCTCATCGCTGAGGCCAAGGCCGAGCAGATGCCCAAGGAGAACATCGAGCGCGCCATCAAGAAGGCCACCGAGGCCAAGACCGGCGACTTCAAGGAACTCATTTACGAAGGCTTCGGTCCTTTCGGCATCGCCTACCTGGTGGAAGCCGCAACGGACAACAACACCCGCACCGTGGCCAACGTCCGCAGCTACTTCACCAAGTGCGGCGGCTCGCTGCAGACCAGCGGCAGCGTGGCCTTCATGTTCGACCACAAATGCGTGTTCCGCATCAAGGAAGACCCCGCCAAACCCATTGACGTAGAAGAATTGGAGCTGGACCTGATCGACTTCGGTGCCGAAGAGGTGTTCAAGCAGGAAGTTGAGGACGAGGACGAAAACGTGCACGTGGAAATCTCCATCTACGGAGACTACACCGCCTACGGCCAAATCCAGAAATACATCGAGGAAAAAGGCTACGAGCTGGTATCCGGCGGCTTCGAGCAGATCCCCAACGTGGACCTGAAGGAAGTGACGCCCGAACAGCGCGCCACCCTGGACAAGCTCACCGGCCTGCTGGAGGACGACGAAGACGTGACCAACGTCTACACCACCCTGGCCCCCGAAGTTGAATAGTCTGACCCCGTATCCGAATCAGTTGCGACGCCCCCAGGCGCCGCAACTTTTTTTGAAATTTGCGGGTTTTTGCATAGATTTGTAATCTATATGGAAGCAACACAGACATATTTGGTAGCGGGTCACCGTTTTACGGTGGAAGGGAAGGTCCTTCACCTGGGAAATCTGGAACCCTTTCGCACCGAAAACACCACTGAGCCCCTGCTGTTTACGCTCCACCTGGTAAAGGAACTGCCCGAAGAGGCGGAATCGCCCCTCTTCCAGACGCAGGACGGTCCGGGCTTTCCGGAAATCAGCATCAGCCAGGTCCCGGGCGGCTACCTCTTCCGGATGAAGCCGGATCCCGGGCAGCCCCTTGCATCCGTCCTGCGCACCAACGCGTCCTTCTCGGAAGGCTGGCTGAGTTTCCTGAACGTGGACAACCGCTTCGCCCTGAACAATGCCCTGATGCTCCTTTTCGCGTTTGCATCGGCCCCCTACGGCTTGCTGGAAATGCACGCCTCGGTGGTGATGAACGATGGCAAGGGCTACCTGTTCCTGGGCAGGAGCGGAACGGGAAAAAGCACGCACAGCAGCCTGTGGATCAAGCATATTCCCGGAACGGAACTGTTGAATGACGACAACCCCATCCTGCGGCTGATGCCGGACGGCAGCGCCCGGGTCTATGGCAGCCCCTGGAGCGGGAAAACGCCCTGCTACAAAGCGCAGGATGTGCCTGCCGGTGCCGTCGTGCGCCTGCAGCAAGCTCCTTTCAACCGGATTGAGCGGCTGTCGCCCATCCAGGCCTACGCCTCGCTGATGGCCTCGGCTTCCTCCTTCCGCCCCATGAAACAACTCGCGGACGGCTGGCACCGCACGCTGGAAGGCCTGGTGTCCACGCTCCCATGCTATACCCTGGAATGCCTGCCCGACCAGGAGGCTGCCGAACTCTGTTACCGCACCATCCATGGATAAACGCGTCGTCGCCAACGAAATCCTGCTGGAGGAAGCCGCCCGCCTGATGGCGGAAGGCCGCGAGGTGACCTTCACCCCGCTGGGCAACAGCATGCTCCCCTTCATCCGGGGCGGCAAGGACAGCGTGACCCTGAAGGCCAACCCCGCCGTGAAACGGGGCGATATGGCTCTGGTGCGTCTGGAAGGCCGTTACGTGCTGCATCGCGTAATAGCGGTGGACGGAGACCGGATTACCCTGATGGGAGACGGCAACCTCTCGGGAACGGAAAGCTGCACCCTTGCCGACGTGCTGGGCACGGTGGTATCCGTCCAGCGCAACGGCCGCGACATCCCCGCCGGAAACGGCTTTTGGTGGCGCAGGATCCCCGTTTTTGTAAGACGATATATATTGGCAATTTATAGAAGAATCCTATGAGAATCAAGGAAGGATTTACACTCAGGACCATCTGCGGCGAGCACGTGGTGGTCGGTGAAGGCCTGGCACAGGTCAATTTCAACAAGATTCTGTCGCTGAACGAATCGGCGACCTATCTTTGGGAAGCGGTTGCCGGAAAGGACTTCACCGCGGACACCCTGACGGACCTGCTGCTGGAGCAGTATGAAGTGAGCCGGGAGCAGGCGGCGGCCGACGTCGCCAAACTGCTGGAAGTCTGGCTTAAGGAAGGTGTAGTCGTAGCCTGAGATGATCAGCTTCAGGGAATGCATGAAGGCCCTCCGGGGGCTGTCGAAACCGGTCCGTTGGCGGATGGCGGTCACCCTCGCCATCGGCCTGGTTCGCATCGTCGCTTCCCTGTCCTTCGTCTGGGCCAGCAAGAACCTGGTCGATATCGCCACCGGCGCCAAGGATGCGCCCCTGTGGCCGGCCATCTGGTTCTTCCTGGGCATCCTGACCGTACAGCTGCTGGTGATTATCCTGGGGAACTGGTGGGCCAGTTATACTCAGGTCAAGGTCCAGAATATCCTTCGGAAAGACCTCTTCGGCCACGTACTGGGCAGCCGCTGGGACGGCCGCGACCGCTTCCTCTCCGGTGACACCGTCAACCGGTTGGAAGAGGACATCCGCGTGGTGGCCGACCTGCTGAGCGACCGGATTCCCGGCCTCGTTATCACCCTGACCCAACTGCTGGCCGCCTCGGTTTACCTGCTGGTGCTGGCGCCCAACCTGCTGTGGGTACTCCTGATCCTGATGTCGGCTGCCGTCTTCGGTTCCAAGCTGTTTTTCAAGCGCTTACGCAAGCTGATGACGGCCATCCGCGCCCGCGAGAGCGAATTGCAGCAGCTGATGCAGGAAAGCCTCCAGCACCGCGTGCTGGTGCTGACGCTCACCAATGTGGAACGCGTTCTGGAAAAATTCGGCTGGCTGCAGGCCGACGTAGAGGATAAAACCCGCAAACGCCTCAACTACAATGCGGTATCCCGCGGCTTGATGTTCCTGGGCTTCCAGGCCGGCCACGCAGCTGCCTTCCTCTGGGGCATCTTCGGCATCCAGGCAGGAACCGTCACCTATGGTACCATGACTGCCTTCCTGCAGCTGGTAAGCCAGGTGCAGCGGCCCATCGCCGAATTCGGCCGCCAGGTCCCCGCTTTCATCCAGGCCGTTACCTCCATCGAGCGTCTGATGGAACTGCTGGAGCTGGAGGACGATCCGCTGGACGAAGCCATCACGCTTTCCGGAGCCCCGGATATCTCCGTAGAAGACGTTTCCTACGCTTATCCAGACGCCAGAAAGACCGTTATCAAAGATTTCTCCTGCCATTTTGCCGCCGGCGCCATGACCGTTATCGCCGGACCTACCGGAGCCGGAAAGAGCACGCTCATCCGGCTGATTCTGGGTCTGCTGAAACCCCAGAAAGGGCAGGTACTCATTGGCGGTATCCCCGCCGGAGCGGCCCTCAGGGGCAATTTCATGTACATCCCGCAGGGGAATTCCCTCCTGAGCGGCACCATCCGCACCAACCTCCAGCTGGCCAATCCGCACGCCAGCCCAGCGCATCGCCATCGCCCGTGCCCTGCTGCGTCCCGGCGGCATCCTGCTGCTGGACGAATCCACATCGGCCCTGGATCCGGAGACCGAAAAAAGGCTGCTCCAGAATCTGAGCAGCCAGTATAAAGGTCGTAAAACCATCGTCTTCGTCTCGCACCGCGAAGCCGCCTGCGCGTTCGCTGACGCCACGGTCACCTTCCCGTCATAGCGTTTCCTTCAGGATTTCCGAAACACTCGGATGCGGGAAAACCACGGTTTTCAACGCCTCTTCCGTCAGACCCTTTTCGATGGCGATGCAGGCTCCATAAATGATTTCCGAGCAGGGATTGCCCAGCATGTGCACGCCCAGGACCTTTCCCGTAGCCTTGTCCAGTATCACTTTGCACAGCCCATCTCCCCTTTCGTTTTCGGCCACAAAACGGCCGGAATACGCCATGGGCAGCTTCTTCACTTCCACATCCAGCCCCTTCTGCTGGGCTTCCGCTTCGGTGAGGCCCACACCGGCCACTTCCGGATTGGTATAGACCACGCCCGGGATGGCCTGATAAGACATCCTGTCTTCCTTCCCCAGGATGGTGTTCACGGCCACCTCGCCCTCCCGGGAAGCAGTGTGGGCCAGCATCGAGAAACCGGTCACGTCGCCGGCGGCATAGACGCCCGGCACATTGGTGCGCATCTTTTCGTCCACCTTGATGCCGTAGGGCCTGCCGGCGGGATTCAGGGCCAGTTCCACACCGATGGTTTCCAGACCCAGGCCCTGCAGCTGGGCGCGACGGCCCACGGAAACCAGGATCTTGTCTCCGGCCGCACGGCAGGTCTGCCCTTCGGCGTCCTCGTACACCACCTCGTTGCCTTCCACCGCCACCACCTTGCAGTTCAGGTGGAAATCCACCCCTTTCTTGGCGTATTGCGCCTGCAGCATATTGCTGATTTCCAGGTCCATCGGCCCCAGTATCTTCGGAAGCATTTCAATGACCGTCACCTGCATGCCGATGGATTGGAAGAAGCTGGCGAATTCCATTCCGATGACTCCGCCACCGATGACCACCAGACGCTCCGGCTGGCTTTCGAGGGAGAGGATTTCCCGGTTGGTCACCACCGCGTCGCCCAAGCCTTCCCTGAGGCCCGGAATGGGCGGAATGGCGGCTTCGGAACCCGAACAGATAAGGAGGTTCCTGGCCTCATAGGTCTTGTCTCCGCAGGCGATGCGGAAGCCATCGGCCTCCCGGCCGGCAATGACAGCCTCACCGCTGACGACCTCCACCTGCGCATTGCGCATCTGCACCTTAATGCCGCCCACCAGCTTTTTCACCACCTTCACCTTGCGTTTGAAGATGGCCCCAAAGTCGATGGCAGACTCCGGAACGGTGACACCGTAACGGTCCGCGTGCTTGGCATAATCCAGCACCTTGGCGCTGTACAGCAGGGTTTTGGTGGGAATGCAGCCTTCGTTCAGGCACACCCCGCCCAGTTCTTTCTTTTCGAACAGTACAACGGACAAACCCGCTGCTCCGGCCTTTCCTGCCGCCACATAGCCGCCAGGACCGCCACCGATAATTGCAAGATCAAACATAACAGAGCAAGTTTACTTTCAAAGTTACGGTTTTTTCCGGCAAGAAGCAACAGCGGCCCTTTGGCAAATCAAGGGATTATTGCTATTTTCGTAGAAAAAGATTTTTACGATGTTCCGCAAAGCCCTTCTCCCCCTTTCCCTGCTGATGATCCTGGCCTCCTGCGCCCCCAAATGGGAAGCGCACGACGCCGACGGCTACTTTCTGATCACCCAGGAGGACGGTCCCACCCTTGGCTACAACACGGCCCCTATCCTATATAATAAAGGATATGCCTTCAAGGACCTGAACCGCAACGGCTCGCTGGACCCGTATGAGGACTGGCGCCTCCCGGCCGAAGGCCGCGCCCAAGACCTGGCGGCCCGCCTTTCCATCGAGGAAATCGCCGGCTTGATGCTGTACAGCAGCCATCAGTCCGTGCCCGCCAGCAACTATGGCGCCAGCCAGGCCCAATACACGGGCAAGAACCTGCATCACTCCTGGGATCTGAGCGACCAGCAGAAGCAGTTCCTGAAAGAAGACAACCTGCGGGCGGTGCTGGTCACCTCGGTCGAAAGCCCCGAAGTGGCGGCCCGCTGGAACAACAACCTGCAGAAGTTCGTGGAAGAACTGGGTCAGGGCATACCCGTGAACATTTCATCCGATCCCCGGAACGAAACCGCCGCCACGGCAGAATTCAACATGGGCGCCGGCGGGCATATTTCCCTCTGGCCTACCCCCCTGGGACTGGCCGCCACCTTCGACCCTTCGCTGGTGCAGGAATTCGGCAGCATTGCCTCGCAGGAATACCGCGCGCTGGGCATTGCCACAGCCCTGAGTCCGCAGATTGACCTGGCCACGGAACCCCGCTGGAGCCGCTTCAACGGAACCTTCGGCGAGCAGCCCCTCCTTTCGGCCGATATGGCCAGGGCCTATGTCGATGGCTTCCAGACCTCGCCCGGAAGCCCGGACGGCTGGGGCCTCGAAAGCGTCAACGCGATGGTGAAGCACTGGCCCTCCGGCGGTCCGGAAGAAGGCGGCCGCGATGCGCATTTCAATTACGGTAAATACAGCGTCTATCCCGGCGGCTGCTTCGAGCAGCACCTCAAGCCCTTCACCGAAGGCGCCTTCCAGCTCGAAGGCGGCACCGGCAAAGCCAGCGCCGTAATGCCGTATTATACCATCTCCTACGGCATCGACCCCTCCGGGAAGAATGTGGGCAACAGCTACAGTAAATACCTGATTACAGACCTGTTACGCGGACAATACGGCTACGACGGCGTCGTGTGCACGGACTGGAACATCACCTATGACAACAAGGCTATCGAGGCCTTCGACGGCAAGTGCTGGGGTATGGAGGAACTGACGGTAGCTCAGCGGCATTACCAGGTGCTTCTTGCCGGCGTGGACCAGTTTGGCGGCAATAATGCCAAGGGGCCTGTGCTGGAGGCCTACCAGATGTGGGTGGCCGATTTCGGTGAGGAAGCAGCCCGTGAGCGCTTCGAAGCCTCGGCCGTGCGCCTGCTGCTGAATTCCTTCCGGACCGGCCTGTTCGAGAATCCTTACACAGCTCCCGCCGCCGCCCGCGAGACCGTCGGCAATCCGGCATTCATGCAGGCCGGATACCAGGCGCAGCTAAAATCCGTGGTCTTGGTAAAGAATCATGACAGCGTGCTCCCCGTCCAGAAAGCGAAGGTCTATGTCCCGAAGCGTTTCTATCCCCAGACCCCGGGGATGTTCGGTCTGGTAATGGGTCCTGAGGCCCACTGGGACTATCCCATCGACCGCGCGCTGGTAGAGAAATACTACGATTGGGCCGATACGCCCGAAGAGGCCGATTTCGCCCTGGTGATGATCAAGGAGCCTTTCCCGGGCAGCGGCTATGACGTGAAAGACCGCCAGCAGGGCGGCAACGGCTATGTGCCCATCAGCCTGCAATACAGGCCCTACAAGGCCGATTTTGCCCGCGAAGTATCCATCGCCGGCGGCGACCCCAAGGAAGCCTCCACCAACCGTTCCTACAAGGGGAAAACCGTAAAGACCTACAACGAGGCCGATCTGGACCTGGTGCTGGACACCCGTAAAAAGATGGGCGGCAAACCGGTGGTGGTGGTAGTGAACCTTTCCCGGCCTGCCGTCCTGTCTGAACTGGAACCGTATGTTGATGCCGTGCTTCTGACCTTCGGCGTCCAGAACCAGGCCGTGCTGGATATTGTGAGCGGCGTCGTGGAGCCTTCAGCCCTTCTCCCCCTGCAAATGCCGGCGGATATGCGTACCGTCGAAGAGCAGGATGAAGACCGTCCGCTGGACCTCCGCTGTCTGGTGGATGCCGATGGGAATGCCTGGGACTTCGGCTTCGGCCTGAACTGGAGCGGCGTCATTCAGGACGCGCGCACCGAACGCTATCGGAACAGCGTCGGGGCCAGGAACTGAAGATCGGCACGCCAGGTGGCCCAGCTGTGACCTTCCTGGGCATTCTCCAGATACTGGTAGCGGACGCCGGCTTCCTTCAGATACCCCAGGGCTTCCTGGCAATTCCGATAGGCGATGTCGGCGGGTCCACCCTGCGTGAAGTACAGGGCCTTGAAATTCTTGTTCAGGGCCGGAGCAATCTCCTGGAGCCTGATATCGTCCACATACTCTTTCTGGCGACCCGGCGAGAAGCTGGAGCTGAGTACCCAGACGTAGCTGAATAGCTGGGGATGCTTGAAAGCGGTCTCGATGGTTTCCATACCGCCCATCGACAGGCCGGCCATCGCGCGATGGGCCTGATCGGCCTTGACCCGATAGTTGGCTTCGACAAAAGGAATGATGCTCCGCACCATATCTTCTCCGAACAGCGGCACTTCGCCCATCATATCCGGGGTCTGGATGGTGCCGTTGGGCATCACCACGATCATCGGAACCATCTTTCCTTCGGCCAGCAGATTGTCCAAGATCCAGCCCGCGGCACCCACGCCGGGCCAGGAGGCATCGTTGTCTCCGCCGCCGTGAATCAGGTACAGCACCGGCAGCTTGTCCTTGCCCTTTTCATAGCCGGCAGGGGTCCAGACGTGCATACGGCGCATCTCACCCAGGGTTTCGGACCAGTAGTAGCGCTGGGCCACGGCGCCATGGGGAACGACCTTGATATAGCCGGGGCCCTTGGTGAAAACGCTGGCCTGCTCGGCGCTCAGGGGTGCTTTGGGATCCTGTACACGCGTTCCGTCCACAATGAAGGTATAACGGAAGCAGCCATCGCTGAGGCCCTCACAAACGCCTTTCCATACGCCGTTGGGGGCTTCCTGGAACACGACGGGCTTGTCCCAGGGCAGGTCGCCGGTCACGGATACTTTCCGGGCCTTGGGGGCATAGATCTGGAACAGCACCTTGCCTTCCGGCAAAACGCGGACGCTCTGGAGGGTGTCATTGGGGGTGGGCTGGCGGAACCACCCCTGTGCTCCCGCCGACAAGGTGGTCGACAGGAGCACGACAAGGGTCAATATTCTTTTCATAATCAAGGATTAATCGTCCATATCCATGCTGCTACCCTGGCTCATACGGCGGGCGGCAGGCTTCTGGGCTTTCTGTTCCGGGCGGAAGAGTTTCTGGGCGAAGATGGTCAGGTACTCACGCCAGTTGCGCCAGATGTGACCGCCTTCGCTCTCGTACAGCTGGGCGGGGAAACCCTGGTAGTCGCACCATTCTTTCAGGCGGCGGGAGTTCACCATAATGCCGTCGGCCTTGCCGCAGGCAATCCAGTACAGTTTGGGCTGGTAGGCAAAGACCTTGGCGAAAGCCTCTTCGTTGCCTTCGATGTTGCCCACGCCGGAGAACAGGCCCACAGAGCCGAAGCGGTCCGGATAGTGCAGCGAAAGCATGCAGCTCTGGCGGCCGCCCATCGACAGGCCGGCCACGGCCGTATTGGAATAGCCCTTGGACACGCGGTAGTGCTTCTCCACGAAGTTCATCACATCCGGGAAGCTGTCTTCGATCTCGATGGTGCTCTGGGAACGGCTGTTGGCCATCGTAGGCTGGAAATTGTTCACAGCGGCACCGGGAGCTGCCTGGTTGAACCAGACGCCGTTGGGCATCACCACAATCATCGGCTGGGCCTTCCCTTCCGCAATCAGGTTGTCCAGGATCTGGGCGGTACGGCCCAGGTCCATCCAGGCATCTTCGTCGCCGCCGCTGCCGTGCAGCAGATACAGCACCGGATAGTGGCGGGTACCGCCTTCATAGCCGGCGGGGGTATAGACCGTCATGCGGCGCTGGCTGTTCAGGGTGGGGCTGTCGTACCAGACATGGGATACGGTGCCGTGCGGCACGTTGTGCACCTCATAGTACCAGCCGGCGTCGCCGGGCTGGGCACTCAGGAGGAAGATATTGGTCCAGCTGGCGACGTCGCGGTTCTGATGCACGTTGGACGGGTCGGGGACTTTCTTTCCGTCCACCAGGAAACTGTAAGAATACAGTTCGCCGCTCAGCGGGGCCGTGGTGAACGACCACACGCCGCCGGGGCCTTCCTTCAAATCGGCCACGCCGGGGGCGTCATAGACGATGGTACGGCCGCCGAAGTCCACCTCCACGGGGACGGTGGGCAGGAAGTCGCCGGTCACCTGCACCACTTTGGCCTTGGGGTTGTGATAGCGGAAAGTAACCGTGTTATCCGGATTGATTTCGGGAGACACCAGACCCGTACCGGGTCCCAGCGCCTGCTGAGCCGATGCCGAGAAGGCAAACAGCGCCAGCGAAAGGGCGAAGAAAAGACGTTTCATAGGTTCAGTGTTATAATGCTTATCAAAGTTAGGCATTTAGAATGGATTTCCCAAGCGTTTGAACATCTGCGAAAACAATTGGACTTCTGGGCTAAAGGAAAGCCTGAATTCCTTCGTACCTTTGCACAAACACTAAGACCCCTTATGAAAAAAGTACTTTTTCTGCTTGCATCGGCCGCTGTAATGGCAACGGCCTGCCAGGGTCCTGCCGTTTCCCCGCAGGACCGCCTGACTCTGAATGACGCCAAAATCAACGAAATCATCGCCCAGATGACGCTGGAGGAGAAGGTGAACATGCTCCACAGCAAGACCAACATGTCCAGCGCGGGCGTCGAGCGCCTGGGCATCGCCGATATGAATTATGCCGACGGTCCCTTCGGCATCCGCGAAGAAGGCCAGCCCAACGGCTTTATGAGCGCCGGCTGGACGCTGGACAGCGCCACCTACTTCCCTACCGGAAGCGCCCTGGCCGCCACCTGGAGTGAAGAACTGGCCTACAAATACGGCACCGGCATGGGCAAGGAAGCCCGCCTGCGCGGTAAGGACGTGATCCTGGGCCCGGCCGTGAACATCCAGCGCCTGCCTGTGGGCGGCCGCACCTATGAGTACCTGTCCGAGGATCCCATCCTGTCCGCCGCCCTGGCCCTGGAATACACCAAGGGTTGCCAGGACGAAGGTACCGCCGTGTGCATCAAGCATTTCGCCGTGAACAACCAGGAGACCAACCGCGGCAGCGTGGATGCCCAGCTGGACGAAAGGACCCTGCGTGAAATCTATCTGAAACCCTTCGAGCGCGCCATTATCGAAGGCGGCGCCATGAGCGTGATGCCTGCTTATAATAAGGTAAACGGCGACTACTGCTCTGAAAACGAGCACCTGCTGAACGAAATTCTCCGCGGCGAGTGGGGCTTCAAAGGCTTCACCGTGAGCGACTGGGGCGGCACGCACAGCACCATGGGTGCCATGCTGCACGGCCTCAACGTCCAGATGACCGGTTCCAACTACCTGGGCCAGCCGGTGATTGATTCCATCGCCGCCGGCAAGCTCACCGAAGAACTGGTGGACGAGAAAGTGCGCCAGATCCTGCGCGTTCGCTATGCCATCGAGGCCGTTCCGGCCGACGTTGCCAACACCGTGATGACTTCCCAGCCCGAAAGCCAGCAGATTGCCCTGGAGGTGGCCCGCAAGTCCATCGTCCTCCTGAAGAATGAAGGTGTTCTGCCGATTTCCCAGGATGTCAAGAAGATTGCCGTGATTGGTCAGAATGCCGTCCTGAAGACCCAGAGCGGCGGTATGGGTGCCGGCGTCAAGGCCCTGTACGAAGTTACTCCGCTGGAAGGCATCCAGGCCAAGGCTGCGGAAAAAGGCATCGAAGTGAGCTATGCGCCCGGCTACAAGACCATCGCGTTCCGCTGGGGACCGGCTCCCGAGAATCTGGACCCGCTGGAGGCCCGTTCCAACGATGAACCCGCCGATCCCGCCCTGGTGGCAGAGGCTGTGGCCCTTGCGAAAGACGCAGACCTCGTGCTCTTCTTCGGCGGCACCAACAAGAGCATCGAGACCGAAGGCAGCGACCGTAAGAACATCAAACTCCCCTGCGGACAGGAAGAGCTGGTACAGGCCCTCTATAACGCCAATCCGAACCTTGCCACTGTGCTGATTTCCGGCGGTCCCACCGACCTGCAGGTCCTGGAGCCCGTTTCCCCTTCCATCGTCCAGGGCTGGTGGAACGGCACCGAAGGCGGTACCGCCCTGGCCGAGGTTCTCTTCGGCGAGATAGCCCCTTCCGGCAAACTGCCCTTCACCTTCCCCGTGAAGCTGGAAGACTCCCCTGCCTATGCCATGGGTAACTTCCCGGATCCCAACGGCGCCGGCGGCGACCTGTTCAGCCTGATGTTCCGTCCGGACGTGCTGAAGATGAGCCCCGAGGAGCGTCAGAAGTTCATCGACTCCCTTCCCAAACCCGTTTCCAAGTACACCGAACGCTTCTATGTGGGCTACCGTTGGTACGACACCAAGGAGATCCTGCCCATGTATGCCTTCGGCCACGGCCTGTCCTACGTTGTCTTCTCCTATCACGACATGAAGGCCAAGGCTGGAAAGGATGCCGTCACGGTTACCTTCACCCTAAAGAACGAAGGCGAGATGCCCGCCGACGAAGTGGCCCAGCTGTACGTTCACCGCGAAGATTCTCAGGTGGAATGGCCGATGAAGGAACTGAAAGCCTTCAAGCGCGTTTCCCTGAATGCCGGCGAAAGCAAGACCGTCACCCTGACCATCCCCATGAAGGAACTGCGTTATTGGGACGAAGCAGCCAACGCCTGGGCCCTCGAACACGGCGACCTGGAACTCCTGCTTGGCGGAGCCTCCGACGATATTCAGCTCGCTACTCATGTCAACATCTAATCCCATGCGCAAAGCTTACATCATTGGGGCCGCACTGCTTATGGCAGCCTGCGGTCCCAGACCTTCCGCCCAGGTGGAGAAGGTCGAAATCTGCACCGAAGTGGGCGACTACGGCCTGCTGGTGGACGCCATCGAAATCACCGTTTCCAATCCCCTTTCCATCAAGGGCTTGACGGCCGCCGATTTCGATCTGGTAAATAACGTGTCCGGCGCCTTCCTCGATACTGAGACAGGACGGCCCGGCGAACCCTATGAGGACGACGGGATGGTCGTTTCCCGCAAAGGGAACGTGCTGCGGATCCAGGCAACGCCGTTCAACAAGGCCGGCCGGATGGAAGGTTTCTTCAAGCGCGTCCCCTGGGAGCTGCAATGTGCCGTGGATTCGGCCCTCTGCGTGAATCCGGAACAGGTTTCTGCTGAGCACATTGCCGTCCTGGACGACTGCATCCACGGGGAATTCAGCTTTGGCGGACTCACCCGCGAGTATATGCTGCACCTGCCCAAGGACGCCAAGGGCAAAGTACTGAAAAACGTTCCCCTTCTGGTCTGGCAGATTGGCGGCGGTGAATATGACAAGGATATGATGACGGTAGCTACGGCCAACCGCTGCCTGGTTTCCCTGGCCTCCCAGGGCGTTCCCTGCGCCGCGCTGGTCTTTGCCATCGCCAATCCCAACTACAGTTACAGCGCTTCCCTGTACCCGGAGAAGATTGAGCTCATTGACCGCAACAATGCCCTCCAGATGGCTTTCATCGATACGCTGATTGCCGATGGTACGGTGGACGGAAACCGGCTGTTCTGCGCCGGCGCCTCCTCCGGCGGCGGCTGCACGATGCGCTTCATGATGCAGTTCGCGGACCGCTTCAAGGCAGCCATCCCCTGCTGCGCGATGGATCCCATCGTCCCCATCCACAAGGTGGACGAGCAGTATCCCGGCCAGTACACGGACGATGTGGAAAAAGCCTGGAAGTCCTCAGACGTCGTTTACAAATGGAATGGCAGCGACATGGTTGCCGGCCCGATGGACGTGGACGCCTTCGTAAAACTCCCGATGTACTTCGTGCACGCTGAGACAGACAAGACCTGCAAGGTGGCCAGCACCTACGCCTACAGCGAGGCCCGCAAGCGCCTGGGCGCCGCCTCTGACCAGGTTCTGATCTACTCCGACGAAGATCTGGTCCGCTGGGGCGTTCACCCGGCAATGGCCCACTTCAGCTGGGTCCCCCTCCTGGACGACTACTCCGAAGGCGCCCCGATGGCCTGGCTGGTGAACCAGTTTTAACCCGTGTGGGCATAAGCTGTTCTTTCACAGCCATTTAACAATTTACCCCTAGGCGTTTTTGCCCAGGGGTAAATTCGTTTTAGACTGGTAATCAGCGCGTTGCGCCCACGGTGTGTGAAGCTATTCTATATCGAACAGCTCTTTGTATGGCGCATCGTGCTTGAAAGGAGCCCATCCGGGATTGCCGGTTTTGCAGAAAGCGGTCCAGGCGTCCAGCATGCGGGTGCTCAAAGCATAGTCTTTTTCGATGAAAGGACGCCAGCTGCGGCCCAGCGTACCGAACATATACCAGAGTTCGGCGGAATGGAAAGCTCCGGCGGCCGAAGCGGGATGGGCTTCGTCTGTCGGCAGTTCGCGCAGGAATTCGTATTCGTACACCGTGCAGCCCAGGGAATCGCGTAAGGAACAGAACTGGTCCACTGCCTTGCCACCCAAGCCGCCCATATCGTCCTTATTGTAGCCGATGAGAATGGGCACCTGTGCGATAGAACCGTCAAAAAACGCCTCCTCAAAGCTCCCTGTAACCACTTTTCCGTCCGGATGCGGCCAGAACCAGCCGGCGACGCGTCGGATTTGGTCGATGGAAGCCGCACGCATATCGACCAGGTTCTCAAGACCGACTTCGTCCATAGCTGCTTTTCCGATGGCATCAAACTGCTCCTGGGAACCCTCCGGCGTAAGACCGCGAGTGGACAGACCGCCACCGCTTTGAATGATAGCGCCGGCCATCAGGTCCCGGGCAAGCGGAGAGACCAGCAGTGTTTTCACGCTCATAGCGCCTGCGCTTTGGCCGAAGACTGTAATCCTTTCCGGATCGCCTCCAAAGGCCGCGATATTGTCGTGCACCCATTGCAGAGCGGCAGCCTGGTCCATCGTGCCATAGTTTCCGCTCTGGCCCTGTTCGGCCGTAAGTTCCGGATGTGATAAGAAACCCAGGGTACCCAGCCTATAGTTGATAGTGACCAGGATTACGCCCCGCTTGGCCCATTCGTCACCATCCATCGTCACCTCATAACCATAGCCGTTCATATAGGCGCCACCGTGAATCCACATGGCTACAGGCAAGTTTTTACCCTTTGCCGGCGCCCAGACATTCAGATACAGGCAGTCCTCCTTCTCTTCGGGCGTTCCTTCCCAGTAGAATTCATCGCCGTAGAAGGTTCCCGGCTTGTTGCCAGGTTGAGGAGCAATGGGGCCGAAGGTATCGCATGCCCGGACACCCTCCCACGGCGCCACAGGCTGCGGCTCCCGCCAACGCAAGTCGCCTACAGGCGGTGCAGCATACGGAATGCCTTTATAAACCACAACACCGGGGGCTTCCGAGGGAACGCCTTGAACTTTACCGCCGGTTACTTGCAGCACAGGCAGTTCCTGTGCGCAGGAAAGCAGCATCGTGGCTGCGATAAGGAACAAAATCTTCTTCATAAGGCAAAGTTACAAATTTTGAAGCGTGGTGGCAAGTACTTCATTATATGAATGTTATATAATTTCCCATAGTTAATTTCGCTCAGGGGAAAATGCCTAATCGACCAACTATCAGACATTTGTACCCACGCCATCTTGTAAAATAGACTTGATAATCACAAAAGTTTTTATCATTTTTGTGAATGAGAGGAAGAGCCTGTATGGACAATTGACGAGATTGGCTATGGGCAATCGTAACTTTCTTCAGGGTGGTATCAACCACTGTTACCAGAGAACAAAAGACCACGGTGTACTTTTTTATACCGTCCGCGATCATTTGGTGTTCTTTACTATCTTCTGTACTATGGCCCGGCGGCATCAAGTGCGGGTACTCAAGCTAGTTCAGATGCCAGATCATACTCACCATTCCTCCATAGCCGGCGCACGACAGCAGCTATCCGATTTCTCACGTGATTATACATCCATTTTCGCTAAGGAGTTCAACCGTGCATTCAACTTGACGGGGCCTGTCTTTGAAACTCCTTTCAGCAGTGCCGTTAAGCGAAGCGACAAAGACATCCGCAGTAATCTTATCTACCTGGATAACAATCCGGTTGAACGGAAACTGGTGAAGAAGGCCGAAGACTACCGCTGGAATTATTTAGCTTTTTCCCAGTCCGACCACCCCTTCTCGGAAAAGATTCTCCTACGCAACGCTTCCATGCCACTCCGCAGAGCACTTAACAATGTCAAGAGGATGCGTTCAGAAGACCGATATCTGGGCTATGCTTTTCTGAATAAGATGTTTGCATCCATTGAATCCGATTTAGAACGGAATCAGTTGACTGACTTTATCATTAGCACCTACTCTGTCCTTGACCACATTGGAGCCATTCGATTCTTCGAGAGTTATGAACAGGAACTCATCGCTGCTCACGCAACAAAAGGTAGTGAGTATGACATAAACGAGTATTTCATCGGAAAGTCCGATGCGTGCTATGCCCGATTCAGCGCTATCCTGCTGAAGCACGGACTATGTGAGGATATCCACGAAATCTTGTCCTGGTCTCCCGAAGAGAAACAGCGAGCTTTTACATTGATTCTGAACGAAACTTCGCCCCCTTGGAAACAAGTTGCGGCGTTTTTACATCTGGCAGTGGGCGTAAATCCTTGAGAATCCGTCGATTGCATTTTTACCCCTGGGCAAAAACGCCTAGGGGTAAATTATTAACTAATTAGTATCTAGCAACATACGCCCACAACCACAAACGGCCGCGGGCAAAGAAGCGCTACTACTTAAACAGCAGCGGAACGAACTCGCTCAGGTAGATGCGCCAGTTCTTCCAGATGTGACCGCCGTCGGTCTCCATGTAGCTGTACTTGTAGCCCTTTTCGTCCATCTTCTTCATGAAGTCGAGGTTGGCCTGGTACAGGAAGTCCGTCTTGCCGCAACCGATCCACAGAAGGGCGGGCTTCTTGGCGAAATACCTGTCCAGTTTGGCGTCGAAGTCCATGTACATCGGGCTCACGGTGGGATCGGAAACGCCGATGGCAGCGCTGAACATACCGGAATAGTTGAAATAGTCCGGATAGTTGAGGGAGAGGTTCAGCGTATGGAAACCGCCCATGGACAGACCGCAGACGGCGCGGCTCTGCTTCTTGGCGATGGTGCGGTAGCGGCCGTCGATGAACTTCACGATCTCCGGGAAAGCGGTCTCGAAGGTGCCTTCCATGGTCTGGGGCAGGTTCATCGTCGGGTTCACATAGCCGTTGGAATTCTCCAGCGGGGCAGCCTCCTGGGAGATGTTGCCGTTGGTGAACACCACGATCATCGGTTTGGCCTCGCCGCGGGCGATGAGGTTATCGAGGATCTGGGTGGCGCGGCCCTGGGTGACCCAGGCGTCTTCGTCACCGCCGATGCCGTGCAGCACGTACAGCACGGGATACTTGGCCTTGGAGGTCTCGTAGCCGGCAGGAGTGTAAACAGTCAGACGACGGTTGAAACCGGCGGTAGGGCTGTAGTACCAAACCTTGGATACGGTGCCGTGCGGCACGTCGTGGATGGCGTAGAGGTCGCTGCGGGCGCCTTCCTTGGCCACCAGCAGCACGCTGGTAAGGCTGGCAACGTCGCGGTTCACCCACATATTGTGCGGATCGATCACGGTGTTGCCGTCCACACGGAAAGTGTAGTTGTACAGATCCGGGGCCACGACGAAAGGAGTGGTGTACTCCCAAACGCCGCCCTTGCCTTCCTTCAGCTCACCGACGCCGGGAGCATCGTAGGTCATCTTGTTACCGTTGAACTCCACTTCCATCTTCTGGGTGGGCAGGAAATCACCGGTCACTTCCACCTTCACGGCCTTGGGAGCCAGATAACGGAAGGTAACGGTACCATCGGCATTGATCACGGGAGACTCTACGGAAGGGCCACCCCAAAGAGCCTGCTGTGCCTGGGCGGAAAGGCCGATGCACAGAGCTGCGATTGCGACAAGAATCTTTTTCATATCAGAATTGTTATTAAATAATAGTGTCATCTTTCACCGATACAAAATTACACAGGAAACGGCAGTTTTCCATTGTACTTTTGTTCAAATGTTTGTTGGCAAGTTCAATCGGAAAGCCGATTTCGTCGAAGAAACGGGGGCATTGGTCGAAAAACAGGCGAACGGGCGCCCTGAAGGGCTAATTTTGTCCCCGGAACAAAAATTCAACGCCATATGAAACGCATCGTCATCCTCCTTGCCGCAGCCCTTCTGGGCCTGAACGCCTTCGGCCAGAAAACGACCGTCCAGGGCGTCGTCCTGGACTCCCTCACCCGCGTAGGCGAACCCGCCGCCATCCTGCAATTCTACCGCCAGCCGGACCTGGAGAAAGCCGTCGCCTTCACCACCACCGACCAGGAAGGCCGCTTCTCCCACAGCTTCACCCTGGCAGGAGACTATGTCCTGGTCTTCGACAACATGGGCCGACAGGTCCAGCGCCGCTATTTCACCGTTCCAGCCGATACGGAAGTGGTGGATCTGGGCGAAATCCTGGCCCAAGACAGCGCCGAACTGCTGCAGGCCGGCACCATCACCGCCATGCGTCCGCTGGTGAAGATGGAAGTGGACAAGATGACCTATAATGTAGAGGACGATGTGGACGCCAAGACCTCCACGGTTCTGGATATGCTCCGG
>CACYHZ010000035.1 GCA_902774345.1 uncultured Bacteroidia bacterium
GTACGATGAACTGGTCTTCGAAGCCGTCACCATCTCCACCCTTTTCGCCGAACCCTCCTTCATCATCCATGGCGAGGAAGGTGAAAAACGCTTCGCCGGTACACTGAAATTCATCGTCGATGGCGGACAGGTGCAGGCGGTTAACCAGGTGGGCGCGGAGGATTACCTGCTTAGTGTGGTATCCGCGTTCCCGGCCGATGCCCGGAAAGAAAAGGCCATCGGACTGCGCACCACCCTGATGCAGACCATCCGGCGCCGGCAGGAAGGAAAACGCCGCCACGGAGGGCCTTCCCTGGACAGTACGCCGGAACTGGTCACCTGGCTGGAGCACAAGCCTCAGGAATGCGATGAGGCGGATCAGGGACCGGTACACAGCAGTTTCGACGTCTGCGCAACGGAGCATTGCTCCGTATATGACGGACTTACGCCCAGGGCCGATGCCAGCGCCCGCGCCGTTATTGACGAGACCTGGGGACAGGTATCAGAGTAGGGCCAGCAGCCGCTCGCGGATGCGGGCGAATTCCGTTTCGAAATTAGGGGTCAGGATGCGTTTTCCGATAGCCTGATCTATTTCTTCCAGGGTCCACCAGCGGCCTTCGGAAACTTCCGCGTTATCGGGGTCCAGATTCGGATGACCGACCGTGGCAAAGATGTACACCAGCTCGCGGTCGCGTTCGGTTTCATAAATATAGCTTTCCAGCGGCTGGGGATTGAAGGCCTGCAGACCCACTTCCTCGGCGGCCTCGCGGTAGAGGGCTTCCAGCACCTGCTCGCCATAGGAGACATGCCCACCCACGGCCGTATCCCAGTAACCGGGCAGGAGATCCTTGGTGAGCGCGCGTTTCTGCAGATAGAGGCGGCCGAAACGGTCCACGATGTGCAGATGGACCACGGGGTGCAGGGCCCGGGAACCGCTGTGGCACCATTTGCGGCAGGCCTGTCCATAGACCATTCCTCCGGCATCCACCAGCGGCAGCATTTCACCGGCTTCCGGCTGAGGATGCCAGCCGGGCCGATCTGCCGAAGGACGCGGATACAGCGGCGCAGGAGTGGAAGGATAGACCAGATCCAGCATCTTAACCCAGGGCTATCAGGACCAACAACTGCGCTACCAGCACCCGCATAAACATGGACAAGGGATAAACTGTAGCGTAATTAACGGAGATATAGTCACTTCCGTACATTCCCTGGGAGAAGGCCAGCACAGGCGGATTGGTGCAGGAGCCGGTGATCAGGCCCAGAATCTGGTAGAAATTCAGATGGCACAGCGCACGGGCCACCAGGAAGGTAATGCACAGCGGAATGATGGTGATGGCGGCACCGTAGAGGATCCACCAGTAACCACCGCCCACGATGGAACTCCAGAAATGCTCGCCGGCGCCGATTCCCACGGCCGCCAGGAACAGCGAAATGCCGATTTCCCGGAGCATCAGATTGGCGCTGATGGTGGTGTAGGTGGTAATCCTGTGCTTCGGCCCGAAATGTCCCAGCAGGATGGCCACGATAAGCGGACCGCCCGCCAGACCCAGTTTGATGGCCTGCGGGATACCCGGGAAGCGGATGGGAACCATTCCCAGGATCACGCCCAGGACGATACCGATGAAGATCGGAACCAGATACGGCTTGTTCAGGGCTTCGGCGGAATTGCCCACCTCCTGTGCCATCTGGTTAATCTTTGCTTCCGGTCCCACGACGATAAGTTCGTCACCCAGTTGAAGATACAGGTCGCCGTAAGCCACCAGTTCCACACCGGCGCGGATCACGCGGGTGATATTTACGCTGTACGCACTGCGGAAATGAAGGTCCCGGAGTTTCTTGCCGGTAAGGGAAGACTGGGTGACCAAAATCCGGCGCGTCACCATTTCGGGGGCTTTCACCTTCCAGTCCTGCACGTGCAGCGGCACTTCCTGGCCGAAGAGAATGCGCAGGCGGTCCACTGCATCCTGGGAGGTAACCAGCAGCAACTTGTCATTCTCTTCCAGCACCGTATCAGCGGTGGGGAATGAAACCGTATCCCCTTTCATGATGCGGGACGCCACGAAATCGACGGCGAACTCCTTCTGGAGCGCTCCCAGGGTCTTCCCGAAAATGGCCGGATTCTCCACAGCCACGTGCATACGCCGGGCACTCTGCTCGAAGGACTGGTCCTCGGCTTTCAGTTCCTTCAGTTCCTTTTCGTGGTCGATGTGAAACAGGGCCCTGAACAGCAGGATTACCACAATAACGCCGATCACGCCCAGGGGATACGCAACGGCATAGGCCGATGCCAGCTTTTCGGAAGCCATTTCCGCGGCCAGCGGGCTGCTGCCCGTCGCCACGGCACCATCCAGGAAGGCCTGCTGGGCAGCACCCAGGCCAGGCGTATTGGTAACGGCACCGGACATCACGCCCACCATCGTCTTCAGGTCTTCTCCGGAAAGGGCCGAAATGGCATAGGTCACGGCTACCGCCAGCAGGATGTTCATCACCGCCAGCAGATTCATCTTTACGCCTCCACTCTTGAAGGAATGGAAAAAGCCGGGGCCCACTTGCAGGCCGATGGAAAATACGAAAAGGATGAGGCCGAATTCCTTGACGAAATGAAGGATTTCCAAGTCCACCCTGAATCCCAGATGCCCCATGAGGATGCCCAGGAACAGAATCCAGGTGGAGCCCAGGGAAATGCCCTTCACCTTGAAGCGGGCCAGATAGAGGCCCACGCCAATCACAAATGACAGCAGCATGATGGAATGGGCAACCTAAGCTAATACTCCATTTTCACAACAAAGCAGGACTTCCCATCCAGGCGGCCTTCCACATGCCAGCCCCCGGCGGTGCGAAGGCGGTACAGTTCCACGGTATCGCCCAGGCGGGTCTCTTTGTTGAAATTGATGTACAGGTCCTTGAGCGGGCGCTCCGCCTCCTCCGGCGGAATGCAGTCCATCGCCCAGACCACGTAACGGGCATTGTTGGTATGGCCCAGGATATCGATATCGGAGAAGGCCACCCGGTGCGTCCCGGCCGGCTCCGGATCCACCGGCGACGGCACTTTGGGGGCGGGCGTTTCGATGGCATCGGCCACTTTCTCCGTACTCAGAAGGTTCTTAAGGTCCTCCGGGCGTACTAGCCTCCGAGTACGTTCATCAATCACCACCCAGGAACTGGTAGCGGTAATCAGGGACTTTCCTTCCGGGTCCTGAAGGTCGAAGTCACGCAGGTAGAACAGGCCGTTGGCGCCTTTGTGCCAGGTATAGAGCCGCACGTCACCGCCCCAGACAGGGAAATGGTCGCAGTGGATGTGCAGGCGGCTGAGTACCCAAGCGGTATGATGGATGTGCAGGGTGTCGTAGCCGAAGCCCAGTTCCTTCGCGGCCCAATAGGCGATTTCCTGCGCCAGGTCCATAAACGCGGCCGGCTTCAGCACGCTTTGGGCATTGGTCTGATAACAAGGGATGCAGATATCCTGACAGAACTTATATGCTTCGCGACGGACAACGGACATAGCCTTCAACTTTTGGTGCCGCGAATTTACTACGAATTGTGGAGAATGTCAAATTCGTCGGGCGAATACAGATAATGGTCCAGCCATTCGGGATCCAGGCGGCCGATAATCACCAGCGCCAGCACCGCCAGCAGCACCAGGCCCAGCAGCACCGCCAGTGTCACCCACAGCGGCTTCCAGTTCCGCTTCCTTTCCTCCATTTTCACTGGCGTAAGCGGCTCCAGTACCGGCGCCGGCTTCACCGGTTCGGGTGCGGGAGCGGGTGTGGGAATGGGTGCGGGTTCAGGTTCAGGTTCAGGTTCAGGTTCGGGTTCGGGGACGGGGACCGCTTGAGATTCTCTCGCTTCGCTCGGAATGACAGCAGGGGCTTCGCTCGGAATGACAACGGGTTCGGGTTCAGGGACCAGGGCCGGTGCGGGAGCGGGGGCGGGGGTTGTCATACCGAGGTCCTCCGGGCCGAGCGTATCTCCCCCTTCCAGCATATCGGCCAGGTTGGCCACGGCCTCGGCCACCTCCTCCTTTGTCTCCTCGTGGGTTTTCAGGGAGATGGGCTGCAGGCCGAACCCGGCAGGATAGATATCCAAGTCCTCATCGGCCACGAAGAAGAAATGATTCTCCCGCGTAGCGCGCAGGCGCCCCAAGCCCGGGAAGACGATGGTCTTCTTCTGCTTCAGCACCTCCCGCATCTCGGCCAGATAGGCCGTTAGGATGCGCGAGGCATCGGCCTCCGAAATGTTGTTGGAACGGGCATAGAGGGCGGCCAGAAGCTTGTCCTCCCCTTGCCTGGGCGAAAAATAGAGCCGGCGGTACGGCGGCAGGATGGTATATCCCCTGTCGGCAAAGGTGGCGGGCACCAGCTCCGTAACGAAACTGCCCATCCCCGGCAGCGTCACGCTGTCGTGGTCCATCACCACTTCTTTTACCATTTTAGCCAGGAGGTCGATATCCATTGCCGAATGCGTTCTGTTCGTCCTACAAAGATACAAAAAAAATTATCGAAATTCTTTGCAGAATTCAAAAAAGATTGTACCTTTGCAATCCCGTTACGAAAGGGAACGGAACATTCCTCCTTAGCTCAGTTGGTTAGAGCATCTGACTGTTAATCAGAGGGTCGTTGGTTCAAGTCCAACAGGGGGAGCAGCATCTGACTGTTAATCAGAGGGTCGTTGGTTCAAGTCCAACAGGGGGAGCGCCTCAGAATCAAGCACTTACAGAAATGTAGGTGCTTTTCTTTTGTCCACCAAGCCCTGCTCGATTTCCTCCGGCGACGGGAGGGCGTTTTTCAAATCGTCAGGCAGCTGCTGGCGGGCAACCTCGTATTCAGAGATTCCCATCGGGCGATTGATTGTTGACAGTGCGTATCGAGCCAGGACGGAATTCTTCTCCTTGCAGATCAGCAGGCCGATAGCAGGCTTCTCTACTTCGGTATTGAGGAGGTCGTCCACCATGGCGACATATCCTGCCAATTGTCCCAGATCCGGGAAATCGAACTCCGTAACCTTGACCTCGATCACGCAATATCGATGCAGCGGGATAATGTAGAAGAGCAAGTCGATGAACTTCTCCTTTCCTCCGGCAACAAGGCGATACTCCTTGCCGACATAAGAGAAGCCCTTGCCCAATTCAACCAGAAACCGGGTGATGTGTTCAATCAGGGCATCTTTCAACTCGGCCTCCTGATACCTCTCCTTTCCCGGCAGAAATGCGAAATCGTACGGACTTTTCAGAAGCTCCTGGGCAAGGTCGCTTTCCGGTGCCGGTATAGTGAGCGCGAAGTTGGTTTGGGCTGCGCCCTGGCGCTCATAAAGATCGGATGAGAGGAAGTTAAGCAGCACAGCTCTTCCCCAATTATTATCCAGTGTCTTCCTGGCGAAGAAAAGGCCTTTCTTGGCATCACCTTTCACTTTGTCAATGATGCACATATGGTGGGTCCACGGAATCTTGAAGATCAATTCCAAAACGTCAGCATCTTGCTGACGAATTGGCGCTGCAGAATCGTCAGCAACTTGCTGACGAATTCCAACAAGCTGACTATAAAGGCGATAGAAATAATGAGTGTACTTGATTGTAGTCGTGGACAAACCATGGACTAAGCCCAATTCCTTCCTCAAATCCTTGCTTACATTCTCATAGAAATGGCTGCCATAGCGGTTTTCGTACTGCCGCTTCTCGATGTCCTCACCCACTGACCAGTAGAAGCGAAGCATCTCATCATTGACCTTTATTGCAGCCTTTATCTGGCTGGAGCGATATCGTTGTGCCAGCTCTGCAATCCACTGGGCGTATTCTTTATCCAATTTCATCAACAGTTCCATAGCGAACGTCTTTAACGTTTACAAATGTAGTGATTTATTCTTGTTTGCCAGTGGCCTTTTATACCCTATTGACTGAGGTGGGTTTTGAGATGAAAAAATTTCAATAAAATATTTGCCGGATCAAAAAATATCTATACTTTTGCATCGAAATATTTGGAATGAGTGAGAACTCTGAACGGGCGTCCATCCACTAGTGGGCGCCCGTTTTTTAGAAATCTGGTGGTACCAACAGTCCACGTCTATCCCCTCGGCTTTTTTCAAGCATGGGAAGCAACCAGTCTTGGTTTTCATCAATGAACTTGACAATCCTGCGGAAGTCACGCCAGATAAGGTTCAATTTTTCGAGTTCAGGGGGAGCACAATAAGGACCAGCTTTGTGGGGCTGGTCTATAATACGCGAACAATAATGCCTCTAACTATTCTTTTAAAGCCTTTGCAGGGAATGTGATACGAATAGCCGAATAAAAAGCCAGTCCGTGGTCTTTCGTGCTGAATCGACAGTAAGCGACATTCTCCGCAGAAGACATTTCTCTAATCACAAAACAAGAACCATCTTTTGGCCCTGTAGGGTCCACCAGGGGCGTCATAGTGGATTTATAATCACCATAATAATCTCGGCAGTGATTAAGTTCCGTTTGTTTATTCTGGAATATACCATCCAGAATGGTTGCCACATATTCCCATTGAGCTTCGGTGATCAAATCCACAGGAATTCTCGTCTTCTCAGCTATGAGATCGGCCACCTCCTTTGAATCTTTTCGACCCAATGGACGGTATATGGAGTCCTTGTCGCGATGCTCTTCTTTACCACTCTTAAGATACGAAACTATGTCTTTGTTTAAGGGCCGACTATTGACATAGAAACTGCTTAGTGTGACTTCGTGAACAGGTTCGCTATTCATTTGACGGCTTCCTTTTCCATCATATCCCATAGAAAAGGTCGCGCCTTTGACGAGTCTCATCTCCACGACATATGGTCCAACCATGAGGTTATATGTTTCCGGAAGACCCTCATAATCATTCACGATAACTGGAGCATTATCACCTTGTGATCCAATCCCTGAGTTTCCCTCTAATATGGTCGTATCCTCAATTGATGCGACATCACTCATGTTAATCTTGCTCTCAAAACCAGCTATAACCAGGGTAATATGAGAGACTGGATTTAGCTCAGAGACATATCCGGACAAGATTGTTCCGTTCTTGAGTGTAACCTTAGCGGTCTTCTGTTGCTGAGCGAATCCAGAAAGGCAGATAATTACAGCACAAAATATGACAAATAAGCGTTTCATGATGCTCAAATATTTCTTTCTGTGCGAATATATATAAATGGTAAGATTAAAGCAAAAAAGATTCACTCGGCGGGCAGAACGTCCTTCATGCAGAAACGCATAAGAAGAAACCGAGAGAATCCAGCGAAAGGAGTCAGATTATTGTCCCGATAGGAAAGCGATCTGAATAACCAACCAATCTTTTCTTTGGAAAGGCACGTGGGAGTACATAAATGATTAACAGCCTATTATATGATTTCCCATCCCTATTTTCCCCTATGGATAAATGCATTATTTACTAATAGTCAATTACTTGTCCCCACGATCTATTGCCCACGGTGTCGGCAACCCGCCTCCGCGAAGCGGGAAAGGGAATGGGCGAAGCGGAAGTAGTGAGGGGTGCCGAACCGGCGCCGGAGAAGGAGAGCGGTCCCGCGAAGCGGGATGACGGAGACTGTTTGAGGACGTTCCGGCCGAGGCCGAAGGCCCGGGCGGAAAAGGACGAGTTTCGACGTCAAGCCCTCCTTCTCCGTTAGCGCCGGGGCACGCCGAACGGTGGAGCGATGCCCATCCCTTTCCCCTTCGCCAAATGGTGGCGAATTGCTCAGAATTCAACTGATTATCAACACATCAATTCTGCGGACACGCAACAGGGGGAGCAAACAAAAAGCACTTACGAGTTTTCGCAAGTGCTTTTTTGTTTGGAGAAGATCGTTTTCTAATGGTTCTTGATCAGTTTCCCCTCTTTATCTTTGAAATTCCCGCAAAGGATAATGATAAAATCAACAAGGACCCATATTCCCAAACCGCCAAGCGTAAGGATCATAGCGATACCTGAGCCGACTCGTCCAACATAGAAACGATGGACTCCAATACCACCCAGGAAGAAGCAAAGAAGGACAGTAGCGATCCAACTTTTCTCGCTAAGGGAACCATTTGAAGGGGCAACAGCGCAACCGCATTTAGGGCAAATAACAGCATCGTCGTGGATTTCGGCACCACACTTTGAGCAATACTTCATAGTTTTTAAACAGCCCGACGATTTGCCGAATTATCCCGTTTTTCGTAAATTTGTTGTAATTGCGGTTAAGGTGTGCGTAAAAAAAGCCTGATATGGAAAATCCCATGCATCGTCGTCGGTGCCGTGTTGGGGATAGTGCTGTTACTGCTAATAGCTGTAACGGTGATACTTGTGACGCCAAAGGTGCGCACGGCCGCGCTGCAGAAAAGCGTGGAACTGGTCCGTGAACGCACGGGATTGGACGTGGATCTTGGCAGGCTCTACCTCTCCCCTTTCCACCAATCCCCAAAATTCCTGTACCGCGCATACAAAGGCGAAGAAGACCTCCCGCTGCATATAGAAATTGACAGTCTGTTCATCGGCCACCGGGGACAGGACACGCTGCTGTATGTACATGCGCTGAACCTGCAGGGCTGCATGAAGGGAGCGCCCGAATCAGCCATTACCGCCAGGGACATCGTGCTGGACCGGCTTCTGCTGGACCAGGCCACCTTCCACTCCGACTCGCTGATCGCCGCAGTCGGCGTTGACGCCATCGTCGGGCACCTTCAAGTAAACAGCCCCGGAGTCAACCTTGAAAAAGGGAAATACCCGCTTCACGGTCTCAGACTGGCCGATACATATGTCGGAATCGGCCTTAGAGACAAAGCGGACGAAGACGAGGCGCCACAGGATACCACCGCTACCCCCATGGCTTTCGACGTACCGGACGGCGAGTTCAGCCATCTGCGCTTTGTCCTGGATCCGATGGAGCTGGAAATCAATACCGATACGCTGTCCATCCATGTGCTGGCCGATGTCGGAGCCAACCGTTACGACATTCAACACCTCGACATCGGTGACGCTTCGCTTCAATTGGGCAGCCTGGACCTGCCTTTTGACGAAGTCCGTGGCGATGCGCTGCTGGTGGACCTGAATACCAGCCTGATTCAGTCGGGCCGCCTTCACGTGCGCTCCGACGCCTTCGGGGCCAGAGCCGACCTTGCCGCCACCACCCTGAATCTGGAGACCATGCGCACAGATCTCATGGGGGATGCCGAATTCAAGGGCAACAAAGCAACGCTCAACGGCTTCTACGACATCGACGACGAGCAATACGACATGCAGGTGGACATCCGGAAGGTGGACGTGACGCCGTTCATGGAAGATGAGCACCGCGTGGAACTGACAGGCCAGGTTCATGCCCAGGGCAAAGGAATCAGCTTTGACTCCCCTGCCACAAAAATGAAGCTGAACCTGCGCCTTGACGATGGCCGCTATGACGACATCAACGTCTCCGGCCTCGATCTGGACGCCGCCCTATTAAACAAAACCATTTCCGGAAACCTGCAGTTCGCGCACGCCGGAGTAGAAGAATTTGACATCGACAGCCTGAAGCTTGCATTTGCGACCTGTGACAACACATCATCCGTCAAACTTGCCACAAAAGGACTGAGTGTCGATGCGCAAAGCCCCATGCACGTTCTAAGGCTGCTGGACGATGTCAAGCCGCTGATCGCGCTGGTTACGGACTCCACTTTCGTCCATTCCCTCACCTCCCTGCAGGACTTGACGATGCTGGATACGCTCAGGCGGCTGATTCCCAAGCTGCAGGCCGATATCAAACTGACAAAAGGCAGCCCCCTCCAGTCCATCATTGACCGGGAAGGCCTGGACATCAACGATTTGGCTTTATCGTTCCGATCCGATTCCAGCAAGACGGGCCTGGTTATCAACACGTCCATCCCCGAAGCGGTCGCGGCATTGACAGTCAACATGACGGAAGGCAAGACCATCGCCGGACTCAGCGCCAATGCCAACATCACCGACGGCGTGATGAACCTGGATAACATCCATACCGACGCCGCATTCAAACTGGATTTACAGCGTATCGGACGGCAGCTTAGCGGAGAAGGGCACCTTGCCCTGGACAGCCTCCGGTACAATGGGATGGCGTTTGGAAACCGCACGGCCGACATCCTGATTTCCCCTTCGCAGGCCTACCAGAACTCCATCAGGGCCGATGTGCGCCTGGACGACATCCCGCTGGAAATCGTGAGCGGCATCATCCAGATGGACGACATCGACCTGAGAGGCCTGGTTCAGGCGAAAGCAAGCGCAGACGGCCTGCCTTCGAATCTGAATCTGTCGGCCGAAGTGCTGCCGCTGGAGACAAGCGTGCGGTACAAGCCCTACGACGTAACGCTCACGCTGGCAGAAACGCCCATCGTCATGAAGGATAACAATGTGGACTTTAACGATTTGCGCATCTTCGGAGTCGACAGCACCTATCTAGCCCTGAGCGGTGGAATGAACCTGGACACAAAGCGCATCGACATTGCCCTGACGGCCGATGATTTCGTCCCGCTGCAACTGCCGCCGGAAGGCCCCGTTCCGGTCCATGGCACCCTGGCTACCGATATCCGCGGACGGGTATCCGGTACGCTGGACAATATGCGGGCCAACGTAGATGTCTCGGTGCTGCCCACCACGGATCTCACCTACCCCATAGACGAAAAGAACATGGCGCAGGTGAAACCGTACGGGACGGTAAACGTACAGTACAACACGGCCCAGAGTGAGCTTACGCTTGGCGGACGCATCAACGTGGACGACGGCGTGGTGCGCTATTCACCCAAATTATATCCCATGATGCCCTTCCACATCGATCCGGGAGGAAAAGTGGAGTTTAACGGCCCCCTGGGACAGATGATGATCAACGTATCGGCTTCGCAGCAGGTGAAAGCCGATGTCCAGTCGGAGGGCGAAGAGACCCGCCGCGTTATCTTCGACACCGGCGTACGGGTGAACGGCACGCTCGATTCCCTGGGCCTGGGCGCTATCGGCTTTTTCCTGGAAGCGCCGGACGACGAGACCATCACACAGGAACTGGCCTCGATGGATGAAGAGACCATAGAAGGCCTTGCGGCAGCGCTGCTGGCTACCGGCATGTATCTGGGTCCCAGCAATGTGGCGGCCCAACAGAACGGCTATGCCCTGTCCAGTATCATCAACAGCCGTATCAATGCCGCCATGGCCAATTCCAAGTTGGGGAATATCATAGATGTTGATATCAGCAGCGGACAGACGGAACACGCGTCGGGCAAGACGAACGACGTAAATATCGCCATCAGCAAATCCCTGTTCAAAGACAGGCTGCGCCTCACCGTGGGATCGGCCATCTCCGACAACCCGGATGTGATGAAAGCCAACGGCTTGCTGAACCACATATCCGCGGATTGTAAGTTAACCAAGTCCGGGAATGTTTCTCTGCGCCTGTTCTCACAGCGGGATTATGACAATATCTTCGAAGGCGAACTGGTCAAGTCCGGCATAGGCGTAACGGCCACAAGAGAATGGAAGAGGGACATTCGTACATTCAAGATTGCGGCCGATGCCGACGTCGCCTACCGTTCCAACAAGAGTATCGGCCCCAACCTCACCCTCACGCATTCCATCCGGAACCTGATGGGACGCGGAGAGACTTTCACGGTGAAGGGCCGCGGGGCATACTATTGGTCTCTGCGCGACCGGCAGCCGGGAGACCCCTCGAAAACCGACACGTATAAATTCGGCATCGATGCCGCACTGGTATTTCCCTATCTGCACTGGCCGGGCGATAACAACCCCGACGGCGACACCCGCTACCGGCTGGGATACAATTACGAGAACATCGCCGGCGGATACGGCATTCACAAACTCTCCGGGGCCTTCTCGTATTTTATTCGCCCTTCCGGTTTTGTCACGCACATGGTTACGCCCTTCTCGCTTTCCCTGGTCGGGACCAAGATGTCGGACGATGCACTCAATGGTGAAACCATCAATCCGGAAGTCCTCAAACTGATGGCCGGAAACGAGTTTGTCCCCTCCATCGGCTATGATATCACCTATAATGATTACCGTTCCAGACGGCCGGTCAATACCATGATTGACTTCGAAATCAAGGAAGCGGGCAACCTGACCAACGCCATCTATTGCCTCTTCGGGCGCAAGTGGGACGAACGCGACAAAACGATTATCGGCGATATGCCCTTCAACCAGTTTGTAAGGCTCACGGCCGAACTTTGGAACAAATTCAACCTTACGGAACGGGTATGCATCGCAACGCGTCTTTATGCCGGCGCCAATATACCGCTTGGGAACTCGGATAATGCGCCGCTCTCAGAATCATACTATGCCGGCGGCCCCAACAGCCTGCGTGCGGCCGAGCCCTATGCATATGGTCCCGGAAACTACCATAGCACCAAATTCAACCAGAGTTTCTTCCATGCCGGCGACGTAAAACTGGAAGGCAATTTCGAACTCCGCTTCCCGCTTGTATGGAAAATCAACGGTGCCGTTTTCCTGGATGCCGGCAACGTATGGAACTGGCGCAACACGTCGGAGCTCCTGAGCAGCGAGGATTACGCGGATTTTATCCAGGTGATGGGTCTCACCGAGGATCTGTATGACGGGATCATCAACAATCCTTATCTGGCAAACCAGATAGCCCTGGGTACGGGTGCGGGAATACGCCTGGACCTGGACGGCCTGGTAATCCGTCTGGACCTGGGCGTTGCCATCCACGCCCCTTACCAGACATATAAATATACAAAGGATTTAACCCCGGATCTGTCACAGCCCATCAACACCTACTATAACATTCCCTTCTTCCTGGACGGCCTGCGCCTGAATTTCGGTATCGGATATCCGTTCTGATGGCTAGCGCCGCTCGTTGCCCTGGCGGTCGTAGTAGAAATACATCCCGCTGCGCTCGCAGCAGATCAGCCCGTTATCCAGCAGTTCCACCCTGTCGCCCCAGGCGTTGCCTACGCGGTCCCCGTCACTGTCATAGACGGTCCAGAATTCGCCATGGCGGACACAGAACAAACCGTTGGGCCAGGCGATGATTTCCTCACCGAAGATGGTTTTAGCACTGCCGAGCGGGTCATAGACCTGCCAGTTATCCATGTTGCGAAGCAGATAGTAACCGCTGGGAAGGAGAACAACTTCATCGCCCCTGACAACCCTTTCACCCGTCAGCGTGAGCACGGAAACGCGGCCCTGATGAATCCTGACATGGCAGCCATTCCACAGCTCCTGCCAGTCTTTCACACAGTAGGTCTTAGTCCAATGGTCCCGCCTGCGCTGCCCTCTTCCCATATCCTCACGGTAATCGCGCATCGGGATATCATAGTGCTCTTCGGGACGCTTGCGCTTCGGCGGCGCTTTCGGCTCTTCGACTTGCCGGTTTCCACGGCCCGGAGGCATCATCTGGCCGGGCTGGGGTTTGCCCTGGTGCTGGCCACCCAGGCCGGGGCCGGGACGCTTGGCCTCTCCCGGACGGGACCGAGGTGGCCTAACAGGAGCGTGGTGCTCCCGGCTTTTGCCGTCGCGCCGCTCTGTCCGCTGCCGATCACCCTTTCCGCGCTGCTGAGAGCCCGGCTGTCCCTGGACGCTCAGCGTCACCAGGGCCATCCATAATATCAATAGTATCTTTTTCATAATCGTCATTATTTAAGCCCATAAATGGCAGCAATTTTCAGGCCATAAGGGCCGTCTGCCCTGAAGCAAAAAAGCCAGGCGACCGCCTGGCTTCTGTTTGGTCGGGATGACTCGACTCGAACGAGCGACCCCTACGTCCCGAACGTAGTGCGCTACCAACTGCGCTACATCCCGCTCCCGATAAAAAACAAGCTCGAGCTTGTTAATGTATACTTGGAGACCGCTCTTAAGATTGGCTGCCTTGTTCTTGTGGATGACTCCGATTTTGGCGAGCTTGTCGATCATTGCGTAAACCTTGGGAGCATTTTCCTGGGCTGCTGCCTTATCGGTGGTATTGCGGAGGTCGCGGATAGCGTTCCTCGTGGTCTTTGCATAATACTTGTTATGCAGGCGGTGACGCTCGCTCTGACGGGCGGCACGTGCGGCGGATTTAGTGTTTGCCATTATTTTACTTTTTTATATTTGGTAGTGGGTAGGAGAATCGAACTCCTATTGCGGGAATGAAAATCCCGAGTACTAAGTTATACGAACCCACCAAAACTTGGGACTGCAAAGGTAGTAAAATATTTTTACCTTCCAAAATTTTTCAGAATCTTTTTCCAGTCCCAATTGAAATTTTTATTTCACCTGGATTTCCAGGGTCACCGTGTCCTTCCTTCCGGACTCCAAGGTCACCACAGCCTCGATGGTGTGTTTGCCTGCCGTAAGGCTCTTGCTGGCGCTTTCCACCTGGGCACCGTCAAAGTACCAGACAACGCTGGCAGAAGGCCTGGTGGAGCTTTCCTCCAGGGCGAAGGTGAAGCTGCTGCCGGCGGAATACACGCCATTGCCCGGATTGGCGATGACCGGATAGTCAAGGGGCGTTTCCGGGACAGGCACCGTTACCGTGAAGGTGGAAGCCTGGTTGCCATAAGCAATGTTGGAAAGCGGGTACTCCGATTCCACCCCGTTCCAACTCTTGGCCGTGTAGCTTTTCACGCCACCGCCGCCCGGAAACACCATATAGTTTCCGCCGCCGGAGTAGTTCAGGCTGCCCTGGCTCTTGGCCGCAATCACATAGCAGCAGGGATGGCTGCCATTCTCGTTGATGGAGTTGTACTCTTCCCAGTTGTTCCACAGGGAGTAAGCTGACACATTGGTGGTTCCATAACCGTTACTGATCTTCACATTCCGGGACGACTTGTCCACGTGGTACACCATCAGGCCATGACCGGCCAGGGCCGAATCCCAGCCCTGCGAGCCACGGCACTCGTACACGAAGTATTCTCCGTCCATATCGGTCGGGGTCCTGTAAGCCACCGTACTGCCGTTTTCGGGCCGATAGGCGGGAATGGTGACCGATCCGCTACCAGTAAACTCTTGATAGGCTTCGCTTTCGGACACCCATCCCAACAGGATGCGTTCCTCTGTATTGAAGTAAGGAGGGGTGCGGCTTTCATTGTTGTAGCTGCCGGCGTCCATAGTGGAGAAGTCGTACATGCCGCCGCATTCACCATTGGTGGAGTAGTCGACATCATAGAAATCCGGAAGGCCCATGGCGTGGCCGAACTCGTGGCACACGGCACCGATGCCGTCCAGCTTTCCCTGCAAGGCACCCTGTCCGGCCAACTCGTTGGAGCAGGCATAGCTGTCCAGTTTCTTGCCGTCAAGGGTAGTATAACCGCCCAGTTCCCACTGGTGCGGCCAGATGGTATTGGAGCCTCCGCCATCGGCCTCTCCGTAGCCGGCATAGATCATGAAAATCATGTCCACATAGCCGTCCTTGTCCAGATCGTAATTCTTGAAATCGATCTCGTCGTCCAGCTTCTTGCAGCCCTCGGTCACAGCTTCTTCTGGGCGCACGTCGTCTCCGTACGAATCATTCGCCCCGTAGTAGCTCATGTTATTGTCCAACGTAACAGGGCCAAATACATCGAAAATGGGTTCGAAATAGCCGTTGGAGCTGTCGTAATAGAAATCGCGGGCCGACCCGGTGGCACCGTTTCCGCTGTAGCCCGAATTGTTAAGCTGGGCCGTAACGGCTGCGTTGATGTTGGGCGTCGTAAAGGACTTATCCTTGAACTGACACAGGATCACCAGGAAATGCTTCTGACCCACAGCCACATGACCGGAGGCCTTGGCGGCACCGGAAACGGAACTCCGCCGGGCCTGTCTGCGTACCTGCGCGGCCGCCATGACAGATTCAGCCGTCACGCCTTCCTGCACGCGATAGAAGCCATCTTCGTCCTGCGCCACCACACGGCCGGCAGCATCGGTCATCCAATGTCCCCATTCGTCACCATGGATCCGGACGGTGAGCGTGGATCCGTCGGGCTGGACCAGTTTGATGGTTCCCGGATAGGCGGGGCGTGCCATCAGCGATAGCGCGGCAAATGCCATCGCCAGGGAAAGAATAATCTTTTTCATTGCTTCTTACTCTTTAACGATGACACCTTTCCCTTTCGTGTCGCCCATCCACACCAGGCCGTTCTCCTTCTTGAGCACGTTCCAGGAATAATTCTGGGACAGCACGGAGGTCTTGTTCTTCTTCCAGTTCACCTGTACGCTGACGGCGGCGTCCACCGACATCGTCTTGCTGTAGCCGGAAATCTCCACCTGCTCCTGGGCGGTAGGATTAATCAGCACATAGGTGAGCGCATTTCCATTGTACTCGCGGACATACTGGTCGGAACCGGCCGCGTACGTGCGGGAATTGGAGGCGGAAAGATAGAGTCCCATCTCCGTATATTCAGTCACGGGAGTGGGTGGCGTGGCGCTGCGGCGGAAAATGGCCACAGGCTGCTGTCCGCTGGCATAGCAGGAGAAAATCGGCGATCCGTTATTGGGATTGTATCGCAGGGTGTTTCTTTCACCGCTGGAAGCAAGGAGGGAAGCCTCGCCGTTGGAAGCAATGGAGATGCTCCAGATGGCATTGCTGCTGACCGACGAAACGGTAACCAGAGCATTGGCACCACCGTTCTTATTGGCCAGATAGCCCCCATCCACAGCCAGATTCCAGCTACCGGAACCGCCTTCCAGGGTAATCACCTGCACATCGGCGCCCAAGTCGTCGGCGTAAATGACATCCTCGTCGATGGTCACGGCAGTGGCCGTGCGGTTATTCTTATTCTGGGTGGTACTGATGGCCTTGGAAGCATCAATATTCACAATCAGAATCTCGTCGCCCTCGTCCAGATCGGAGGCGCTGGTCACCAGGACGAAGTCGCCGGTGGAAGGAGTAGGCGGAGTGGGCGGAACATCACCCTTTCCGACCTGGGTGACAGTCAGCACCTGGCTCAGTTCGCCGGAAGTGAAGGTGACCTTGGCGCTGCGCTCTGTGGTGGCTTCGTTGGCCTGCACGGCCAGCGAGAACGGACGCTCTTCCAGACCTTTGGTTGCAGGGCTCACACTCAGCCAGGCGGCATCGGAGGAAGCCTCCACCTCAACATTCGTCTTGATGATCAGAATCTCTTCGTGGGCCTCGGCCGATACAGAGATGGCACTGGCCGTCAGGACGATGGCATCCTTCTGCAGCTGCGTCACAATCAGCAGATACTTCTTCCCGCCGGAGGTATAGCTCACCTGTCCGGTGCGAGAATCATACGTGGTATTTTCGGCCACTTTCACCGTCTTGGAACTGACGCTAATCCAGGAGGATCCGCTTTCCACCTTGATGCTGGAAGCATCGTTGGGAAGGCTATAGGTGCCACCCTGGGCCTCGATAATCACACTCGTTTCAATCACGTCGCCTTCCGCTTCCTGTCCGACACGGACCACCTTGACGAAATTGCTGCCATCGCTGCCGGTGACCACCAGCAGGACCTTACCGCTGGCGCTGGCCGTTGTGACGGTGACGGAACCCTTGTTATCCTTGGGTTCGGAAACCACGACTTTCCAGCCCTGCGGCTCATAGGTGTCGATGGTATAGCTGATGCCGGCGGGGGCTTTCACCTCATAGGTAGCCGTCTTGGTCTCCCCTGCTTTCTGGGTAGCGAAGACGCTGTCGTCCAGCAGAATCTGCAGCTTGACTTCAGCCTGGGCCTTGGGAACCTCGAACACGGTACCATCGGCCAGGGTAAAGACAACCACGTCGTCCTGGGTGGCGTCAACGGACTGGAACAGGGCATCGGGCACGGCTTCGCCGACATACTGCCACTTCCCTTCTTCGCCCAGACGCACATACCATTTGCCGTCTTCCACCTTGAATTCGGGCGTCAGGCCGGCGGGACCTTCCGGGCCTTCCGGGCCTTCCGGGCCTTCCGGGCCTTCGTCGCCGTCAATACCGTTGGCACGGACCTTCTGGCCATCCACCAGCAGCCATTCGCCGTTGACCGTCCAGTAGTAATTACCGTCCTCGTCTTTCCGGACACTCACGATGGGCGTCTTTCCATCCTGACCATCGGTACCATCGGCACCATTGTAAACGAATTTCTCAAGACGGTTTCCGTCCTTGTTCACCAACACCAGTTTGTATCCGGCATTGTCGGCCAGATCGCTCACGGACTCCACAAACCACTTGCCATTCAGGAGGGTCTGGATGGTTTCAACATTACCGTTAAGCTTCTTTACGGCATCTTCCAACTGGGTCAACCGCTCCTCAATCTGGTCGAATCGCGTGTCTACTTCTGATTTACTGGCGCAGCCACCCAGCACCAGGGCCAGGGACGCGCACAGCACAATGAAGATTCTTTTCATGCTAAGTTTAATAATAGTAAAACGTTAAAAAAGGGTTTGCAAAGTTAGTCTTTTTCCCATTCAAAAGAATAGAGGAGGGCCTCAACCTGACGCAAATACTGGCGCTTGTCATAGCGGGGCGCATACACGAAGGCCTCCAGGACAATGACCGACTCGCCGTCGGGGCTGTAGAAGGAATGGGAAACGAAGGGACCGCCCATAAAGTCTCCGTGCACTTCCCAGAAACCACGGGTTTCCATAAAGTCGCGGCCATGGTAACGCATGGAACGGGTGGTCGGATCCATCGCGGCCGAAGTGGTCATGTAAGAACCGTCAAACATCCCGGGGACGTTGGCCTGCATCACTTCGTTGCGGGCCTGGATAATGTTCTCCAGGGTGAACACATCGGGACCAGTTACCGGGTATTTGTACACCAGCACCGTCTGGTTGGTATATTGCTTTTCATCGGCAATCCACACGAAATCATCCGTAAACTTGCGGCAGCGGTAGCCGGAAGGGAAATGCAGAATGCCGCCCGTAACCTTCTTCACAGGCTCCTGCAGCGCGTGCTCCTCATAGAGTTTGGCATTGGCGATAATGCGGTCCCGCTCCGACTGCTCGAAAAATTCGGCAATGGTGACGCCGGCTTCGGAGAACAGGGAAAGGGCTTCCTCGGCGTCGGCCGCATTCAACTGGACCACGGCCTGGGGACGGGCCCACTGGTTGTTCTTGTACATCACGCCATTGCTCACATTCTGCGGGTTGATGTTCACCAGCAGGATATTCCGGTGCACCTTGAACATGCTGTTGAAGCTGCCGGGAGGCACATTGGACAGGCTGAAAAGGGGTTCGCGCTGGGCCAGATACGGGGTATCGGAGGCCAGGACTTCGCGGAGGGCAACACCCAGATTGCCTTCCCACTGTTCCCGCTCAATCACTACCAACACCTCACCGGCCTTGCCGCTCACATTGGGCATCAGGTTGCGCTTATTGTTGCCCTTGCACCCGCCAAGAGCCAGGAGGCAGGCCAGGACAGCCATCAAAGGAAGAATACGGTATTTCATAGGCTCAACGAATTAATCGAAAAATACTTGACAGGTCGTTTCCGAAGGCCAGGAACAGCAGCAGGAACAGCAGCAGCATCCCGATCATCTGCGCCACAGTCAGGAAACGGTCCGACGGCTTGCGGCCGGTAATCATCTCGTACAGGCAGAACACGATGTGTCCGCCGTCCAGGGCCGGAATGGGCAGCAAGTTCATCACGCCCAGCATAATGGACAGCATCGCCAGGATATACAGGAACTGGCTCCAGTCCCAGCGGGCGGGAAAAACCTGGCCGATGGCCACGAAACTGCCCACCGACTTGTAGGCCCCGGTGGAAGGAGTTGCTACCAGGCGCAGGTCCCGCACGTAGCCCGTCACCATATCCCAGGCCAGCTCACAACCAGCCGGAATGCAGGAAGCCACGGTATAGGTCCGGTGTTCCAGCGAAGGATTGCGGAAAAATACGCCCAGCATCCCCAGGCTGTCCACCTGCAGGGAAAGAGCGACGGTATCGGCCCCGCGAAGCACGGCCACGGGCAATTCCTCCCCGGGATGGGCGCGCAGCTCCTGCTGGGCGTCCTGGAGGTAAGGCGTCGGCTGACCGTTCACCCCGATAATCCGGTCCCCACACAGCAGGCCCGAGGCCACATTGGCCGATGCCGCGCCCACGCTGTCCACCACAAAGGGAAGGGCCAGGTCGAACATGCCGGGCGACTGGAGGATGTCCCCCATCGCCGACTGGTCCATATACAGGGTCAGGGTGTCGGTACCCCGAAGCAGGGTCACCTTGCTCACCTGGCGGCGGGCCAGATCGGCCTGCAGGGACAGGAAGCTCTCGGGGGCATAATCGTCATATAGGAGGATGCGGTCCCCGGTCCGGAAGCCCAGTTCGTAGGCCAAGTCATTCACATAGACGGGATTATCGGCCGATATTTCCGTCTTCCCCCAGATGCCCAGAATGGTGCAGAAAAGGGCGATGGCAAGGAGGAAATTGTTCAGTACGCCGCCAGCCATCACCAGCAGGCGCTGCCAGGGCTTTTTGGAACGGAACTCCCACGGCTGGGGCGGCGCTTTCAGCGCCTCGGTGTCCAGGGATTCGTCTATCATCCCGGCAATCTTGCAATAGCCGCCCAGCGGCAGCCAGCCGATGCCGTATTCCGTCTCCCAGGAAGCCGCCTTGGGGCACAGTTTCACAAACCAGGGCATCCGGGTCGAAAACAGTTTGGCTCCGCCGATATCGAAAAAGAGGAAGAACTTGTCCACCCGGATGTGGAAGATGCGCGCCCAGGTAAAATGCCCCGCCTCGTGCACCAGGATGAGCACGGACAATGCCAGAATCAGCTGCAGGGTTTTGATGAGGACGGTCATAGCTTGGGCAGGAAACGCTGGGCCAGACGGGTGGCCGCCTCGTGGGTGGAGAAGACATCGTCCAGCGAAGGAGCGGCCACATAGGGAATCGCTTCCATAACGCTGGCCACGGTGGACGATATATCGTAAAAGGCAATCCGGTCTTTCAGGTACGCCGCCACGGCCACCTCATTGGCGGCATTCATGGCGCAGGGCACGTTCCCTCCCCTGCCGATGGCATCGAAGGCCAGCTGCAGGCACGGGAATTTCTCCCGATCCGGTTCAAAGAAAGTAAGGTCTCTCAATTCACTGAAAGACAGTCGTTTGCTATTAAGGCTCAGACGCTCCGGATAGGCCAGGGCCAGGGAGATGGGCAGGCGCATGTCCGGACAACCCAGCTGGGCCATCACGGCGCCGTCCTCAAACTCCACCATCGAGTGAATTACCGATTCCGGGTGTACCACCACATGAATCCGGGCGGCATCCACCTTGAACAGCCATTTGGCCTCGATGACCTCGAAGCCCTTGTTCATCATGGTGGCCGAGTCGATGGTAATCTTGGCGCCCATATCCCAGTTGGGATGCTTGAGCGCCTGATCTTTCCGGGCCGATGCAATCTGTTCCCGGGGCCAGGTGCGGAAAGGACCGCCGGAAGCCGTCAGGTGAATCAGGTGCACGGCATTGCCATGCGCCCCTTCCAGACACTGGAAGATGGCCGAATGCTCCGAATCCACCGGATAGATGGGCGCTTGGTGCAAGGCTGCCTCCCCCATCACCAGTGAACCGGCCGCCACCAGCGTTTCCTTGTTGGCCAGGGCGATGGTTTTTCCGGCACGGACGGCGGCAAGGGTGGGCCGAAGCCCGCTGAAGCCGACCATCGCCGCCACCACCACGTCCACTTCCGGGGCCTGTACCAGGTCACAGGCGGCCGGGATGCCGCTGTGCACCTGGATGCTTTCCGGCAGGGCGGCGCGCACCTGCTTGTATTTATCGGGATTGCAAATGACCACATGGGGCACCTTGAACAGCAGGGCCTGCTGAATCAGCAGTTCCGCGCTGTTGTTGGCCGACAGCATAAAGACGGAAAAGCGGTCCGGATGCTGCCGGACCACGTCCAGTGTCTGGGTGCCGATGGATCCTGTGGATCCCAGGATGGCGATTTGCTTCATAGGCTAGAACTTAATGTATTCGGCCGGGTCCACGGCACGTCCCTCGTACCAGAGTTCGAAATGCAGATGGTCGCCTTTTGTCAGGGAGGGCGATGCCGCCAGCACACCCAGCGGAGCACCGGCCTTTACCACGTCGCCGGTCTTGTGCAGGGCCTTTTCGTTGTTCTTGTAAATGGACAGCAGGTCCCCGTGATGCTGGACCGCCACCGTATAGCCGGATTCCTGATCCCAGCCGGTGAATACCACCGTGCCGTCCAGCACGCACATCACCATGGTTCCGGCAGGGGCCGTCACGTCCAGCCAGGGGTGCATCGTGCGGTCGAAGCCCTTGGAAATCACCCCCTTAACGGGAGTAAAGAAGGACAGCGCCTCGATGGGGAGACGTTCCCTGCGGTTGGCGCTGCTCACGCCAAACTGCTCCTGCTGGGCGACATCGGCCCGTAACAGGGAATCCCGGAGGGCCAGGTAGGTGGAATCGGCGATGGCGCGGGAGCCGCGGCTGCCCAGGATGAGGCTGTCCATCCGGATGGGCGTATCCCCTGCCACGATGCGGCGCAGGTTCTCCGTGTACAGTTCCCATTGCAGGATGCGGGTTTCCAGGGAGTCGATGCGCAGGGCATTCTGCACGGCCTGGTGGCGGGAATGGGCGTCCGGATATCCGGGGATGAACGTACGGATGGGGGTATAGGCGATGAGGGAAAAGACGATCACCACCAACACCAGCACAGCCGAAGCTGTGGCCATGATGAAAGCGGGCCGGCTGAAGCGGAGACTCCACAGCCGCGCGTGCGAAACGGCATCCACGAGCGACAGGCGGAAAATCCGGGACTTCTTCTCTTTATTCTCCATAAAAATGTTAACTTTGTCGATTGTATGGACAGACTCATCGGCATAGATTACGGACGCAAACGCACCGGCCTCGCAGCCAGCGACCCGCTGGGCATCTTTGCTTCCGCTCTGGATACAGTCGATTCTACAAAGGTAATAAATTACCTCAAAAATTACGCCGAAAAAGAGAGAATCGTACGATTTGTAGTAGGATATCCGGTGAATATGGACGGAAAACCTTCGGAGGCCCAGGCCGATGTGGACGTTTTCCTGAAACAACTGGCCAAGGCCTTCCCGGAAATCCCCGTCCAGAAGGAGGACGAACGCTTCACCTCGGTGCTGGCGCACCGTGCGATGATCGACGGCGGGATGAAGGCTTCCCAGCGCCGGGACAAGGCTTCGGTGGACAAGATCAGCGCCGCCATCATCCTGCAAAGCTACCTGGACCGCACGAGCGGCAGTTCGGCTTCCTTCGACCCGGCCCTGGTCCCCGACAGTCTGTCCAGAAAGAACAAGAAACGTTAAGCACATGATCAGACCCATCTATTTATACGGCGCAGAAGTGCTGCGCAAAAAGGCCCAGGAGGCCGATCTGAAGGACCGGGAAGGCCTCGCCGCCCTGATCCAGGACCTGAAGGACACCCTGCAGCGGGCCGACGGCTGCGGCCTGGCCGCACCGCAGATCGGCGAAAGCGTCCGCGTGGTGATCGTGGACGGCGACGTGGTGTCCGACACCTATGACTACCTGAAAGGCTTCCGCCGCACCCTCATCAACCCGGTCATCACCTGGGAAAGCGAGGAGAAGAACACTTATTCCGAGGGCTGCCTCAGCATCCCCGGCATTTACTGCGATGTGGTGCGTCCCAAGCAGATGACGGTGGAATACTACAACGAGGACCTGGAGAAAGTGACCGAGACCTTCGACAATTTTGCCTGCCGGATGATTCAGCACGAACTGAGCCACCTGGACGGAGACCTGTTCACCGACCACGCGGCACCCATCCGCAAGAAAATGATTGCCAGCAAGTTGCAGGGCATCGTGAAAGGAAAGGTGCACCCCCACTACAACAGCAAACTGAAATAACGCCCCGGCGCCGCCCCCATGAAAGCGCGGAAAATCATACGGAATGTGCTGCTTACCGTGGCCGGCCTGGTGCTGGCCCTGCTGGTAGCGCTCCAGATTCTCCTGCGCCCGTCGGTGCTCACCGGCATCGTGAACCAGCTGGCCGCCGAATACGTCCAGGGGGATGTGAGTTTCCGCCAGGTGAAGGCGCACGTCATCAAGAGTTTCCCCTACCTCCATCTGGAGGCCAGCGACTTTGCCATCACCTATCCGCATGAGCGCTACGCGGCTTATGACAGTTTGTATCCCGACAGAGGGCGGCGCTTCAGCCTGCTCAAAGCCGGCCTGGGACGGGAAGAGCCCGTGGATACCCTGGCCGCCTTCCGCGAACTGGACCTGGAACTGAACTACGTGGACCTGCTTCGCAAAAACGGCTGGTACATCCACCGTCTGGAATTGCAGCGGCCCCGCATTTTCGCCCATTATTACGATTCCACGACCGCCAACTGGGATATCCTGCCCATCGGCCGGAAGAACAGCAGCAAGGGCATACCGCCCATCCGGATCAACAGCATCCGGCTCAGCGACCGTCCCCTCATCGTCTTTACCAATCCCCAGGATACGCTGCACGGGCTTTTCACCATGCGGCGCCTGAGTCTGGAGGGCAGGCTGGACAGCCGTCAGGTGGACCAGGCCGAAGTCCTGCTTTCCCTGGATTCCCTGCTGGTTTCGGGCCGATTGCCCGCCGACACCCTGTCGCTCCGGCTGGACCGGCTACGGCTGCAGGCTGAGGAGCGCCATATTCTGGCCGAAGCCCAGGCGACGGCCCGGCTGGCGACGCAGCGTTTCGGCCGGCTACGGGTACCCGTTTCCCTGTCCGTGGACGGCGCTTTCCCCAAACGGGAGGACGGTGCCTTGGCGGTGGAACTGGCCCGCCTGGGCCTGCAGGTGGCCACCGTGCCCCTGGAGGGGAAAGGCAGCCTGGTCAAAAGCGCCGCGGTCTGGGACCTGGATCTGGAAGCGGCCATTCCAGACTGTCCGCTGGGCGAACTCATCGACACCTATCAGAATAACATCCCCATTCTGAAGAAGATATCAACCGACGCCCGTTTATCCCTGGACGCCAGCGTGAAAGGCCGCTACGGAGAAGGTCAGACGCCGCAGGTGAACGCCCGCCTGCAGGTGCCCCTGTCCACCGTGGATTACGAAGGACTGGGCCGCAAGGGCCGCCTGGCACTGGATGCCGTAGTGGTCACCGACGACTTCCAGGCCGTGGATGCCGATGTCCGGAAGCTGCTGGTCGATATTGCCGGCGCACACATCGACGCCTCGGCCAGCGTGAAGGACCTCCTGGGCAAGGACCCGGTCATCGCCCTGGACGGCCGCATCCAGGCAAGGGTGGATTCGCTCACACGGGCCTTCACCCGCGAAGCGGGCATCAGCGGAACGGGCAGCATCCAGGCGCAGCTGAGCGGCAAGGCCCGGTTGTCCCAGCTGAATATGGCCAAGATCGGCGCGGCGCAGATTGACTGCGACCTCAACGCCACGGACCTGAGCCTTTCCAAAGAAAAGGACAGCCTGCGGGTTTTCCTCCCTACCCTGGCGATAAACCTTGCCACCAGGGACAACAAGATTGACCGGAACATGGCCAAAGGGGCCCGTGTACTGGCCCTGAAGGCCGATCTGGACACAATGGATCTGCGTTACGGCAACATGTTTGCCCGGGGTGGCGGCGTGCAGCTGCTGATGCAGAACTCGGCCGACATCCTGAAGGGCGGGTCGGAACTGACGCCGCTGATGGGCATCCTGAAGGTGAGGGGTCTCCGCCTGCGGGACCGGGACGGCCTGGCCGTGAGCCTGCGGGAGAATACGGAACGTTTCCGCATTACGCCGGCGTCGGCCTCGCGCAGCGTTCCCCGCCTGAGCCTGATTTCCGAAAGCGGACGGCTGCGGGTGCGGTCAGGAGCCAATTTTTACGCACTGCGGGACGTTCAGTTTGACGTGGCCGCAGCCCGCCACCAGGCCCGTCCCCGCAATACCCAGCTGCGGAACCACATCCTGGATTCGCTCCAGCGGGTCTATCCCGGCGTTCCGCGCGATTCTCTCTTCTCCCTGGTCCGCCAACTGCACCTTTCCCGGGAAAGCCGGGATGCGTTTGCATCGGCCGATATCAAAATCAGCCTGTCGGACGCGATGCGGGACTATTTCCGGAACTGGGACATCGAGGGCAAGCTGGACGTGGGCAGCGGGCGCATGGTACTGCCAGCCTTCCCGCTAAAAACGGGGGTTTCGGCTATTAAAGGATCCTTCGACAACGACACGCTGGATCTGAGGAGCATCACCGTTACCGCCGGGGCTTCGGACGTATCGGCCCAGGCCAAACTGACGGGGCTCAGACGCGCCATTCTGGGGCGCGGACGCAGCAAACTGAAGCTGAAGGCAGACGTACAGAGCAATTACCTGGATGCGAACGAGTTACTGCGCGGTTACGCCTACTATCGCACCTATCAGCCGCCTTCGGGGCTGAGCCAGGAGAGCGATGACGCCGTCGAGGCCGCCGTGGACCGTGCCCAACTGCCCGACAGCGCCCGGCGCCAGTTGATTGTGATTCCGTCCAACCTGGACGTGGACTTTACGCTGGAAGCCAGCGGCATCCATTACGACAGCCTGGAGGTGAGCTGGGCCGCGGCCGACGTGGCCATGCGGGACCGTACCCTCCAGATTACCAATGCCCTGGCCGCCTCCAACATGGGCGATATTTACTTTGAGGGCTTTTACGCCACCCGCGCGCTGGACGACATCAAGACGGGCTTCGACCTGAATATGGTGCACATCACGGCGGAAAAGGTGATTACCCTCTTCCCTGCCGTGGACAGCATCCTGCCGCTGCTCACCACCTTCGCCGGTGACCTGGACTGCGAGATGGCGGCCACCTGCGACGTGGATACCTGTATGAACGTGGTGCTGCCGACCATCGACGGGGTGATGCGGATTTCGGGAAAGGACCTGTCGCTGAAGGAAAGCGAGGAGTTCACCCGCCTGGCCAAGAAGCTGATGTTCCGAAACAAAGCCGAAGCCCGGGTGGACAATATGGCCGTGACGGGCATCATCCGGGACAACCAACTGGAAGTCTTCCCCTTCGTCCTGGACGTGGACCGATACCTCTTTGCCGCCAGCGGCATCCAGCAGCTGGACAAACGCTTCGACTACCATATCTCCGTAATCCGGTCGCCGCTGCTGGTGAAATTCGGCGTAAACGCCTGGGGGCCCGATTTCGACCACATCCACTATACGCTGGGTAAGGCGAAATACCGGGATGCCAACGTGCCGGTCTATACCAAGCAGCTGGATACGGTGCAGTACAGCCTCATTGCGGCCATCCACAATATCTTCGAGCTGGGGGTGGAAAAAGCGATGGAGGAGAACCGGCTCCAGGCCCAGGGTCTGCAGGCCGCCGCGCAGGTCTCAGAAAGCAGTTCGGAGGTGTTGGACGGGGATGCGCTGGATGGGATGGCCGCTTTGCAGGAAGGCGTAGCGGAGCGGACGGCTTCGCGCCTGGAAGCGCTGAAACAGGAAGTTTTGCAATTGGAAGAGGCAGCCGCCTCAAAAGGATACCAACATGAACAGTGAACAGTACATTGAAGTCGCCATCCGGCTGGAGCCTTTCTCCGAAGAGATGGCCGATATCCTGACAGCCGAGTTGTCGGAGCTGCCCTACGATATGTTCCAGACCGATGAGCCGCTGCTGAAATGCTACATTCAGAAGGAGTTATACAGCGCGACGGCTCTGAAAGCGGTATTGAGCGGCTATCCGGTGGCCGCGTCCTTCACGGCCTCGCTGGTCCAGGGACGCAACTGGAACCAGGCATGGGAGGACAGTTTCCAGCCCATCGTGGTGGACGGAACGGTTACGGTCAAGGCCAAGTTCAATACCGGTGTTCCCCGAACGCGCTTCAACATTTGGATCGACCCCAAGATGGCATTCGGAACCGGGTATCACCACACCACCTTTATGATGATGCAGCGGATGTTGGCGCTGGAAAGCTTCATCAAGGAGCGCTCAGTGGTGGACATGGGCTGCGGGACGGCCATCCTGGCCATTCTGGCGGCCAAGATGCAGGCCGGGAAGGTGTTTGCAGTGGACATCGACGCCGTAGCGGCCCGCAGCGCCTGGGGCAATGCCCGCTGGAACCGCGTGGGCAAACGCATCGAAACCGCCTGCGGAGATGCTTCCCTGCTGCAGTTGAACAGCTATGATGTGCTCCTGGCCAACATCCACCGGAACATCATCCTGGAAGACCTCCCCACCTACGTGCGCTCCCTGCGTCGCGGCGGGCACCTCCTGCTGAGCGGCTTCTACAAGGCCGACATTCCCGCCATCCGCTCCGCCGCCGAGGCTCTTGGCCTGCGCTGGGCGGGCGAATCCCTCCGTGAAGACTGGGCCTGCGTGGAATTCGTGAAATAATTCGTATATTTGCAGTCCCATATGCGGGTGTGTTGGAATTGGTAGACAACCCAGACTTAGGATCTGGTGCCTCACGGCGTATGGGTTCGAGTCCCTTCACCCGCACAATTAATACAGGGGGCGCTGCCCCCTCATACACCCCCGCGGCCTATTTGCCTTTCCAACTTTTGCTGCGCAAAAGTCACGGCCCGGCCGGGCGCCTGATGGCGCCTGTTTTTCGCTGTCCCCTCAACTCAAATCGGTCAAAAACGGCCAAAAACGCGCTATTTCACTCTTCGGCACAACTCAAATCGGTCAAAAAAGGCCTAAAACGCACGATTTGAGTCGCATTTCCGGATATGTGAGAACCGATAATCGAAGCAAAGCCCCGCTTGCGCAGCCGATTGATCTCCTTCTGCAGATTGGTTAAGAACTTTCCAGCATGGGCGCCGTCCATTTGCGTGTGGTGGAATTGGAAGGAGATGGGCAGTTCGTAACGCAGCCATTTCCTCCTATATCGTCCCCAGATGAGGAAAGGATTGTTGAAGATGCCACTGTTCATGCCTACGACGCCATCAATCTCAGTATCAATAATAGCCGACGTGCCAATCACCATACAATCTTCGGACAAATCCAGATCCTGACACTTTGCCGCTACATGAGCAGTGCGCTCCAGATACTCACGATTGAACCAGTCCAAGTCCTCCGTATAGAGAATGTCGCAGGAACTGACTTCGCCCTCCACGTTCTTCACAATCGTATTGACGGCAATCGAGTCGTATCGCATCAGTTTGTCCCCCACGGGCAGCAGATAGAACTCCTTGATGGATGATGCAGCCCGGCCGATGCACCAGTCAAGCAGCATGTTGAATTTCAGCCCCTTTTTCTTGCTGACTTTCACTATTCGCGTCACATCGATGGTCTTGAAAAAAGTGACCATCGGGTTGGGGGCTTTCATCCATAATTCAAAGGCCTGCGCACGGCTGGTGTCCTTAGGATTGATTTCCTGTTTCATTACTCAATCACAAAGCTGCGGGGATAAAAGTCACTGTAGAAGCGGCCGTCGGTGGCGGTGAACTTCAGGACGCAGTAATTGGGATCGGTGACGCCGCCGGGATAGTACTGCGTGTCGCCTTTGCGCCAGATCATCTCTTTCGAAGCGGCGTCCGTGAGCACTTCCATCGTTCCGCGCAGCATCATGCCCTTGAAGCCTTTGGCGTCACAGAAATAGATGCTGGCCTTGGGGTTCGCCTTGTATTGAGCCACGCGAATTGAGAATGTGTTGGTTGTAAAGTAGAAGGTTTTGATACCCTCGCGTTTGCGTGGCTTCAGCATGGCCTTGGTCCAAGGAAAACCTTCCTGGTCTACTGACGAGATGTAAGCAATGGGCAGTTTGTCGGCCATGGTGCCGATGAGCTCCTTCACCCCGGCCAAAGCAGGGTTCTCCGGCATGGAGTCCGCCAGCGTCAATTCCTTGCGCCAACGCTTAAGCCGGGGAAAGTACGTTTTCATCATGCCGATGTATTCCTCTTTCGTAATGCGCTTCGGCAGGCCTTTGTTCACCTCATCCACAAATTGGGCGCAGTGCTCGATCATCTCCGTCATCGTACAATCCTGCAGGAACTTGCCTTCCTTATAGCAGTACATGCAGTACTCTTCATTCTTGCTGCCGTCAGCATTGGTGCCGAGGACTTCCGGGGTGAGCGGCATTCCGCAGCTCTGGCAAAACTTCTGTTCCATATCTTTGGCTATCACTTTTTGACAAAAGTACTCATTTTTCTACATTCTTGCCTTGCTGTCGGCTCCGGCACCGGTGCCGCGGTACTTGCTCTGGGCTGTGTTGAAGTTGTAGCGGACGGATAGTTTCACCTTCTGCGTGTCCATCAGGTTTGTCTGCATGATGGTATGGCTGCCGAAGTCGGAAGCGGTATTGAAATGTGCAGTACGTGTAAGGTCCTCTCCTTCAAGGCGCAGTACAAGCGAGCCGTCACGAAGCAGCGTTTTCTGCACGGCTGCCGTGAGGTTAATGTTCCAGTTGCTCATATAAAGGTTCCGGGAGTAGCCGGGGCTCATAAACACTCCTCCCAGTTCAAACTGCCATCCCCCCTTCACGGTGAAGGTATTGAAAAGCTGGGCAAAGAAGATGGGTTTATCGTTGAATGTAGTT
>CACYHZ010000036.1 GCA_902774345.1 uncultured Bacteroidia bacterium
TGGTCTTAGCCGCGATTGTGGCAGATCCTTCGGCAATGGCCGTAACAACGCCTTCGGCCGATACAGTTGCCACAGCTTCATCACTGGAAGACCATACAATCTTAGGATATGCGCTGGCCGGCGAAACGGTTGCTGTCAGCGTCTGGCTTCCACCGGCAACAAGATTAAGGAGCGTCTTATTCAAAGATACGCCTGTGGCGGGCAAGTACTCCTCATCATCTTCGCCAAGTAAGGTAGATACTGTTCCGAAAACCTCGATGATGGCATCATCTTCATCTTCTGATAGGTCGATAGTCGCCACTGTACCATAAACCTGTACACCGCCTTGAATCACCTTCAGCGTATTGACAGTTACATTTTCGGCAATGATGCAAGTATTGGCCCAGCGTATTGACAGTTACATTTTCGGCAATGATGCAAGTATTGGCCGCCGTGCGGCTGGTTATCAAGTTATAAGAAACGCCATTGACCGTTACCGTGGAATTGGGCGTATGAATATCAAGGTCAGCGCTTTCTGGTCCAGTGATGGATAAGGTCGAAGGATAAGACCCCGCGTTCGAGGGATAGGTGACGGTGAGCGTGGATTCGCTTTCCGTGGTAGGGAACGAAATAGTCACCGGCTCCGAAGTATCCGGTAGCACTATGGTTTCGTCATCAGTCATAGGCTCCGAAATGGCCACAGAAGTGGCTCCGTCCGCGAAAAGGGCATTGGCCTCAGCTACGGAAGAGACAACAGGGGTAAGCGCCGTGGCCCTGAAAGCATAAGTTTTAGCAGCGGCCATATCGTTGGCCTTTATAAGCGTGTATTCATAGACGGGCTCCCCTTCCTTATATACGGTTACTGTAATAGGAATACCGGCAATGGCAACCGGTGCAACAACCAGGAAGCCGGTCAACTCAGTCTCATCCTCAAAAGTAACGTCCTGAAGATCCAGGGAGAGTTCGTTTGTCATTGTGGTACCGACAATGACAGGGGTCTCAGTGCTTACATCAAAATATCCGTCCTCGATGAATATCTCGCTGGGGGCAGAGAAAGTGATTTTTGTATAAGTACCGGCAGGAACCGTCACATAAGTCTTGAAGAACGAAGTCAGGTGGTTGAATGCAAAGGTCAGCGTATTCCCAACTGCGGTCGTCGCACCCGAATATAATGTCCAGAAGTCCCCAGCGTGAAGATTGTTATTATTGCCGGTTTGCGCCTGTCCTGCAAAAGACACGGAGACGCGGTCCTTGGAGAGGAAGATATCCGGATATAGTGGGTAATAGGCATAGAAGGTTCCCGTGGATTTCATCGCCCAGTCTCCACCATCAAATGAGGCGGTACTGGTGCCGGCGCCGTCGGTTACGGCAAAGTAAATCTGGGACCCCTTATTCGGGACGATACCGATTCTGTCGCCCTCCGACCAAAGGAAGTTAGCCCCGCTGAAAGTGGCTTTAGACGCGTTCAGGGTGTCCAGAAAGCCCGTCGCAAAATCTTCCTCTACGTCGATGGGAGAGATGCTACAGCGGACTTTCGTTATGTCCACCTCGGGATTCTCCAACTCGTTTGAACAAGCGAGCATAAATGCCGTCAGGACCAAGCCTCCGGCCAGAAATGTACTAAACCTTTTCATATGATGATTTATTCCTCTTCTTCGTCGATGGGGGGAACTTCCCCGCCGGGATTACTGATATTCAGAAGGCCCTCGCACGATTCCATACCTAAAAATTTAGTCCAGGGGCTGACATAAGTCCTTTTAGTAGGTTCAACAGGACACATAGCGTTTTCTATTGTGGCAATTGCGCTGACAGATTCCAGAATCAGCATATAAACAAAAAAGGCAGGAATCTTGCCTACCTTACGAGAGCTTCTGGACGGGAGCTTACACCAATAGACATTCCTGCCTATATGTTTCGACACCAAGAAAATGGTGCCGAAACATATTCAGCGAAATGGTTCATCCGGTGTAAAAAATTGTCCAGATTTTCTCGTAAAGATGAACTACCTTTCTGCCCGGGGATTTCTCTTCCCGGTTGCGTTTACAAATATAAATAATTATTCTGATAATTACTTATAATTCCGACTGTTTCTGCATTTTTTCGCAGTACTCCCCTTTAAATATGAACTCTGGTTGTACAGCCACTGGTCTGGGGAAAGTCTCCCCTAGTGAAAGCTAAAAAGCTCGCAATCACTGCGAGCTTTTTACGGTTAGTTAGTAGTGTATTCTTACCTTTAGAATAAGGTTAATTAGTTGGTTAGAAGATGCGTTTTACCTGCGAGGGGATCACACACCCCTTTTGTTGATGCAAAGATAATAAAGTTTTTTTACTTACAAAAATTTTTTAAACTTTTCTTAATTTATTAAATTTCTTTAGAAAGCAAAGGCGGCTTTTACCATAAGATTTAACGGAGCCTGGGGGTATACACCAATTCCTGAATAGACAGTGTCTTCGGCCTCGTTGTAACTCTCCCAGCGCCAGCCTGCTGCATAATATAAGTGGTTGAACAGATTGTTCACATAGGCCGACAGGGTCAGCGCCCCCGGACCCAGATCAAATGCATGGCTGAGCGAAAGGCCCGCGACAAAATAAGCCGGTACCACCATCCCCTCCCGCATGGAGTTGTCCAGGTACTGCTTCCCGACATATTTACCATTAAAGACGATGGTTCCCCGCCTCCAGGGCGTCACCGTCACCTGCCCCATCCCGATCACCGAAGGCGACATCAGCATCGTCGTCCGGCCATAGGAGACAGGCAGGCTTCGGCCCGAACCATCGTCGTAAGGAACATAGGAAGTATAATCGGCTATCTGGTTCAGAGACAGCGTGGTATTGGCATCCAGGCGCAGCCACGGCAGGGCGTCCCAGCCCAGTGCCAGCTCGATGCCCCGGCGCCACGCGCGCGGCACATTCTCCTTGATGGCATAGCCGGACGTGGACAGGCGCCCCGTCTCCAGCAGCATATCCCAATACTCCATCAGATAGAGATTGGCCGATGCCGTCAGGCGTTGCGAACGAAACTGATAACCCGCCTCAACATCCAGCATCTTCTCCGGGGCGATGGGTGCCCCCTCCCCTTTGATATTTTCCTTGATGTCTCCCCGGCCCGGTTCGCGATGCCCCACGGCCGCCGATGCATACAGCTTGTGCATCCCGAAAACGGCCGTGACGCCGCCACGGGGATTCAGGAAATGCCACTGCCGGTCGTAGTCGAAGCGGTCTTCGGGCTGGGAACCATACTCCCGCCAGTCGTCATCCACCCCGTCAAGCCGGTAGCGGATGCCCCGGTACTGCAGGTCGGCATAGGCCGTAAGCCAGGCTAGCGGATGGTATTCGGCCCGAAGAAAAGCGCTGGCGTCCAGTTTGTTACCGGTATGCTGGTACCAGTCGGCCTGCGGCAGTTCGGGCAGCGTCTTCACCCACAGGACCTCGCCCCAGTGACCGCCCCGGTACATGGAAAGATACACCCCGCCCGTCACGTCCAGTTTTGCCGAACGGTAGCGAAGCGTGGAATTGAATACCCCCAGGTCGTTGTCCATCAGCTTGCGGTAAATCATATCGCTGCGCGGAGGCTCCAGACCGGAGGGAAAACCGTAATTTTTCAGCTTCCGGTTCATCTTGTAATACTCGTCGTAGCCATCGCCCCGGGAATAATTCAAGGTATTCGTCCAGGTAAAGGACGGTCCGAAAGCCTGCGTATAGTTCAGCTGGATGTGATGCTGGGCATAGTTATCCGTCTGATTGTCATAATAATGTACGTGCCCCTGGTCATCGTAGTATTCCCCCGCCCCGTTGTAGCGGCGGTCTTTCTGATACTGTTCCAGGTCGATGCCGTCCCAGGTGATCCCGCTCACTTGGTTTCCCATCAGGTAGGTCAGGCGGAAGGAATGGCTGCCCCTGAGCCATCCCAGGACCGCAAAGAGCGAGGTCGACGCCACTTGGGCATTGCGGATATAGCCGTCCGTTCCCGCCACGTTCCAGGCCAGGTCCAGATACAGGCCGGAGGGTAATCGGCCCGAAGAAACGGCCGCCGACAGGATGGCCGTCCGGTAAGAACCCGCGCTGAGCTCCAGCCGGGCCGAAGGCTCCGCCTGCACGAATCCCGTGTCCATATTGATGCTGGCGCCGAAAGCACCCGCTCCGGAGGCCGATGTCCCCAGCCCCCGCTGCACCTGCACCCCGGAAAGGAGGCTCGGCAGGGCCGGGATATTCACCCAGAACACCTCCTGGCTTTCGGCATCGTTCAGGGTGATGCCGTTCAGCGTCACATTGATCTGGGACCCCCTGGAGCCGCGGATGGTCATGGACGAATTTCCGAGGCCCGTTCCCCCTTCATTGTACGTGACCACAGAAGGCGTCAGGGACAGCGCCATCGGCAGGGAATTCATGGGAGAGGTGGCCTTCAGGGCCGATTTTGAAATGGTAGTGTACGTGACGGGCGTCTGCTCGTGGGCCCGGCTGACGGACACCACCGCCGAATCCAGACGCTCGGTCGGGCTTTCCTGCGCCTGGGCGCAGAAGGGCAGCACACTCAGCGCTGCCATCAGCAGAGTTCTTTTCATTTTCCTTACGGCGGTATCAACCGCATCAAGTTCAAAGGGTATAATCTCAGAATATCTTCGATTATTCTTTCCGAATAATCCAGCTATTCACCCCTAATTATTAAATGCCGTTCAGCACGTCCGTGGACGAGGTCCACAGCGCATCCGGCAGCAGGCCGGCGCAATCGACGGTCCCTTCCACCTTGCCGGACGAAGGGTCGATGATGGCAATCATATCGGTCAGATAGACATTGGCCCAGACCTTTCCCTTGATCCACTCCAGCTCGTTCAGGTGGCGGAGCGGGCGCCCGTCCAGGGTCACCTGCTGCTTCCGGGTCACCTTCAGGTTCTGGTCCAGAAAATACAGCTGGGCGCTGCCGTCGCTGGCAATGAGCTGCTTTCCGTCCGTCGTGAGTCCCCAGCCCTCGCGCGGATAGCTGACCGTGCTCTTGTAGCTGAGGGTCCCGGCGTCGTAGCGGAACGCCACCCTGTTGGTCCAGGTGAGCACGTACAGGTCCCCGTTCAGGACCACGGAACCTTCGGCAAAATACTTGGAACTGAGCTTTTTGTTCTGAAAAGGTTTGCCCGTTTCCAGATCCACCGTCCGGATGGAACTGGACCCGTACTGACCGGTGGTTTCATACAGGGTTCCGTCGTGGAAAAACAGGCCCTGGGTGTAGGCGCCCGTGTCGTGCGGATACTCCTTCACCACCTTCAAGCGATACTGCGTCACCTGTGCCTGCGTGCAGGAACAGAGCAGCAAAAGCGCAAAAAATACACTCAGTCGTCTCATATCAATGCAAAGATAAGGATTATTTCGCGGAAATGCTTAAATTTGTAAGATTGAATATTCTAACAAAACGATACTATGCTTAAAGTCAATGTAAAAGGTTGCGAATCCTTCGTGGATGCCGACAAGTACGAGTCCTATGTAAACAAGGCCCTGGCCGCTTTCGATACCCTGCAAAGCGAAAATGGCGCCGGTAACGATTTCCTGGGCTGGAAACACCTGGCTACCGATATGCGCGAGAGCGTGCTGGACGACATCGAGTCCATCCGGGCCTCCTGGATCAAGAAAGGTGTGGACCTGGTTATCGCCATCGGCATCGGCGGCAGCTATCTGGGTGCCAAGTGCGTCATCGAGGCCCTGAGCCACAACTTCGCCCGGCAGCTCAAGCGCAAGGATGCCCCCGAGGTGGTCTTCGCCGGCAACAACCTGTCCGAAGAATACCTGGCCGAACTGATGGACCTGGCCCAGGAGCGCAACGTAGCCTGCATTGTCATCTCCAAGAGCGGCACCACCACGGAACCTGCCGTGGCCTTCCGTATCGTGAAGCAGTTCATCGAAAGCCATTACGGCAAGAAGGAAGCTTCCCAGCGTATCGTCGCCATTACCGATGCCCAGAAGGGCGCCCTCAAGACCCTGAGCACCCAGGAAGGCTACAAGACCTTCGTGGTTCCGGACAACGTGGGTGGCCGTTTCAGCGTCTTCACTCCGGTGGGCCTGCTCCCCATCGCCGTGGCCGGCTTCGACATCCGTGCCCTGCTGGACGGCGTGAAGAAGGCCGAAAGAGCCCTCTCCGTAAAGCATCCCGACAACCCCGCCATCGTCTATGCCGCCATGCGTAACTACCTGTTCAGCGAGCAGGGCAAGAAGGTGGAAATTCTGGTCAACTACAATCCCAAGCTCACCTATGTGGCCGAATGGTGGAAGCAGCTGTACGGCGAGTCCGAAGGAAAGGACGGCACCGGCATCTTCCCCGCCAGCGTCAACAACACCGCCGACCTCCACTCCATGGGTCAGTTCATCCAGGAAGGTTCCCGCGTCATGTTCGAAACCGTCCTGCACGTGGATAACGCCCAGCGCAGCATGGTCATCGAGTACGACAAGCAGAACCTGGACCAGCTCAACTTCCTGGCCGGTAAGCATGTGGAGCACTGCAACCACATGGCCGAACTGGGAACGCGCATCGCCCATATCGACGGCGGCGTGCCTCAGATCGAGGTAGCCATCGAGACCCTGGACACCAAGCGCCTGGGCATCATGCTGTACTTCTTCGAATTCGCCTGCGGCGTCAGCGCCTACACCCTGGGAGTGAATCCGTTCAACCAGCCCGGCGTGGAAGCCTATAAGAAGAACATGTTCGCCCTGCTGGAGAAACCCGGCTACGAGGAGGCCACCAAGGCCATTCAGGAGCGCATCTAAAACGCATCTAATAAGAAACGGTCCGGAATCAACCGGGCCGTTTTTTTGTAAAAGAATGGTGGGGCCGTAAGCCGCTTTCTGTTTTTGAATCTGTCATTTATCTTCGCAACCTACCCCCCGGCATCGGGCGGGCCGCCCTCATCTGCCGGTATCGGAGGAAAAAAAAGAAAAACCTCCGGCGGTTGTTTTCTGTTACGGATATCTGAAAATTACTCCCCACTGCGCTTTCCGCAGACGGGTGCCCTATCCTGTGCGGACTTTCCTCAGCATCATCACTGAACAGTCAGTGATTGGCCGCGACAGATCGTCCCGCCATTCTGGCGGCAAAGTTACGAATTATTTTTGATTCGCTCAAGGGAAGCCTCCACGGCATCGTAGTCGTAGCCGCGCGAGAGGCCGAATTTGAGCATCTTCAGCCGGAACTGGGGATCTCCCTCCAAGGTCCGCGCCTTGGCGGAGAGCAGGCGGTCCAGCTTGGCATCGGCTTTTTCAGGTTCGATTTCGGCCAGGGCAGCGGTAATATCGGCGTCCGGAATGCCCTTTGAACGCAGCTGAAAGCGGATTTTCACCGGGCCCCAGCCCTGCAGCGACGCTTTTTCCCGGGCGAAAGCCGCAGCATAGCGGGCATCGTCCACATAACGATCCTCCACCAGCGCATCCACCAGCCGGGATGCCTCGGCGGCGTCTCCCTCCAGGTCCTTCAAGGCCTTCCGGTAGATGTCGGAACGGCAGTATTCCGCCTGGGCGCAGCGCTTTTGCAGGCGGCTCAGGATGCGCTCGTAGGAAGAAAGTTCCATCGGCCTAGAAATTATAGCCGAAGGACACATAGACGCCCACCCGGTGGGTAAAGGAGGACCAGTGCACCTGCGCACGCAGCGGACCGGCAACGGTATTGAAGCCATAGCCCAGTCCCACACCATAGAGCAGCATTCCCTTGGTAAAGACGTTAAAGCCGTCAAAGGAATAGGCGGCATTGCCCATCAGCGACGCATAGTGGTTCTTGGCGATGCGATAGCGGGCGTCCAGCCGGGCCAGGATGATGTGGTCGTTCATCAAGGCCACGTCGTTCAGGCCCACGAAAGGAAGCTGCTGTTCCATATACTGTCCCCGGAAAACGCCACCTAGCATATTGGTGAGCGGGTAAGGAACATTGTCGCCGAAAATGAAACGGGCCGCCACCTGCGGAATAAAGGTCAGGCGCTGCGTGCCGAAGGGGAACATGCCGTCCATCGAGACGATGCCATAGAAATGGTTTTGGGTGAGACCGGGCGAGAGCCAGTCCGTTGCCAGGCGGCCGTCAATACCGGCCGATACGCCCTTCGTGGGGAAATAGCCGTTGTCCAGGGTTTCCACCCGGCCGTCCACGAACACGCTGGGAATATTGAAGCGTACTCCCGAATCGGGGGTGGGGGTCTGGCCGTCTATCCACGAGGAGGCCGGGGAGAAACCGTAGTAATACTGATTGCGCAGACCCAGCTTCACGTCGAAGAACGACCATTTCATATTGGAGAAATATGCCTCCAGCAGGCAGTTGAACATGGCCAGGTTCAGACTCCCGTTCCCGGACTGCAAGGCCAGGAAGCTACTGCTGCCGGTGTAGGCCACATTGGCCCGCACATTCAGGGTGGACAGCTTGGGCGCCTTATGCGTGTACAGCACATCCAGGTACGGGTTCATACTGACACGGGCCGTCAAATCCAGCGAATGGCCCTGCATCGCATGGGTATTGAGACCCACGTTCAGCAGCAGCGAAACAATCTCTTCCGAATCCACCCGCACACCCAGGCCGATCTGGTGCATGGGACCGCGTTTGCACAGGATGCGCAGCCGGTACGGCTCTTCCTTTCCACGCAGTTCATAGGTTACGTAATCGTAAGAGCCCGTGCCGAAGATGGTGGCCACATCCGATTCAATGGTCTGCTTGTCCGTGAGGGTACCGGGCTTGACTTGCATCTTGGAACGGATGTATTCGGCCTCCACATCCCCTACGCCCACGATGTCGATGTCCTCGATCATGACGGGCTGTGCGCCCAGGTACACGGCCGGCTTGTCGTTCAGCTGCCGGTGTGCCTTACCCAGACGGCGCCGCAGGGCATCCAGCTGGGGCTTGTGCTCTTCGGCAGCCCGATAGCCGCGCACGTACATGGTATCCACCGCTTCCCGGTTGAAGCTGAGCATGTTGTATCCCTTCAGGTCCGGATGGATGTACACGTCCACATCCTTGACGTTCAGGTTGAAGACATCATCGTCGAAGAGGTTCATCGTGGACATCAGGATGCCGCCCAGGTTCTGGATCTCTTCGGCACTGGCCGTATCACCCGAAAGGTCGATGCCAATGACGATATCGGCCCCCATCGCGCGGGCAATGTTCACCGGGAAATTGTTACGCATACCGCCGTCCACCAGCACCATTCCTTCGGTACGCACGGGGGCGAACAGACCCGGAATGGACATCGTGGAGCGCATGGCCAGGTTGATGGAGCCGTCGTGCCAGATCTTGGCCTTTCCGGAAGCCATATCCGTGGCCACGCAGGCAAAAGCGGTAGGCAGCTTGAAGAAATCGATATTGTCGCTATACCCTACTGTATGCGAGGTAATGATCTGGTTCACGTTCTGGCCGAAGACAAAGCCGGAAGGGAGGCTGCCCATCAGGTTTCCGCGGGCCAGGTTGTTGAAATCTCCCGATTCGTTGGCGCCCAGGTGAATCTCGCGGGAACGGCCGGCGGCAAAGGGCATATCGCCCTTGATGAAGTTCTTATAGTCGTCCTGCCTGTAATAGAAGGGAAAAGACAGCAGGTACTTCTCCTTGTAGCGGATACGGGAATACGGAATGTAGGAACGGTCCACCTTGTCGCTCAGCGCCACGCTCCAGTCCATATTCTTGAACAGGTCCTCCAGGTAGTCGGCGTCATAGCCCAACGAATACATCGCGCCCACCAGGCCACCGATACTGGTTCCCACCACCATATCCACGGGAAGGTCGTACTGCTCCAGAAACTTGAGCACGCCTACCGTGGCAGCGCCCTTGGCACCGCCGCCGGAAAGCACCAGGGCCACCGTGGGACGCGTCTTCCGGATCTGGGACATCTTGTAACGGATTTGCCGTACGGCGGCGGCATCTTTTTCGTCCAGGCCGAAGGTGGACGACTCCGGTTCCGCCTGCGTCTGGGACAGCAGCGGGGAGAAGGACAGGAACAGGCCTGCTAGCAGCAAGAAGACTTTTTTCATAGTTGGTTGTGTTTACCGGCCAGCAAGCCGCAGGCCGCAAAGATATCCTCCCCACGGGAGGCACGGATGGTGGCGGTCAGGCCACCCGCTGTCAGGAGGTCCCGGAAGGCTTCCATCTTTTCCCGGGAAGCCGGACCGTAGGAAAAATCAGGGATGCGGTGGAAACGGATCAGGTTCACCCGGCATTCCAGGTTCCGTAGGAGCTTAACGAGGGCCTGTGCATGCCGGGGCTCGTTGTTCCAGCCCTCGAAAACGGTATATTCGAAGCTCACGCGGCGCTGGCCCGTGAAATCGTATTGCTTAATGAGGCGCACCACTTCCGTAATGGACCAGGCTTTCTGGACGGGCATCAGCTGTTCCCGCTCTTCCGGGAAGGGGTTATGCAGACTCACCGCCAGGTGGCACTTGCTCTGGTCCAGATACAGCTTCAGCTTGGGCAGGACGCCGATGGTACTCAGGGTAATGCGCTTCGGACTCCAGGCCAGGCCCCAATTGGCAGTGAGGATATCCAGCACCCGCTTCACCTGTTCCCAGTTGTCCAGCGGCTCGCCCATTCCCATAAAGACGGCATTGGTCAGGTCGGCGGCTTCGTCGATGGCAAAGAACTGCGACAGGATATCGGCGGCATCCAGGTTGCCGTGGAATCCCTGCCGGCCCGTCATACAGAACTTGCAGCCCATCTTGCATCCCGCCTGCGAACTCACGCAGAGGGTTTTCCGGTCATCGTCCGGAATCATCACGGCCTCCACGGCAAAGGTAGGCCGCTCTGCGGCGTCAGGCACGGAGGGACAACTTACGGGAAAGAGGTACTTCCGGGTCCCGTCCACGGAAGTCTGCACGTCCACCGGCAGGGTCAGGCCCACTTCATAGCTGCGGGAAAGCGCTTCCCTGCCCTGCTTGGACAGGTTTGTCATCTCGTCGATGCTGCGCACCCGTTTCTGATACAGCCACTGCGCCATCTGCTTCCCCGCAAAAGCAGGGAGGCCGGCCTCCAGGGCAATCTGTTTCAGTTCATCGGGCGTTTTCCCCAGCAGACGCGTCTTCATAAGACAAAAATAACCAATTTCGCGCGAAAAACCAACGGCCCAAAATCAATTTAAGATTGAAAAAGCCAGGTCACCGGAAGGGCAGCCTGGCTAATTATCTAATTGCCGTAATCGATTACATGAGCAAGAGCTTCAGCAAATTGCTGAGAGAGACGGGCTCTGACTCGGGATCGAGCGGATTGATAAGGTACAGGTCAAAGATGCGGTGTCCTTCTTCGTCGACCTGGCAGAGGAAGCACATCCTATAGATACCCATAACGTTGAGGTCGAGACCGGCGCTGGCCAGGGCCAGGTATTCTTCGGTGGCAGGTACATCCTTGGCCAGGATCGCCTTGCCATAGTTGACGGAAACCTGAATCAGGTCCAGCGTACCCACAATGGGAACCATGTCCAAAATCATAAGGTCCAGATCCAGGACATTGGAATGGAATTCGCCGTTCACAATGCCCACGGAACCAACCACATAGTTGATGGGATCCTCTTGTTCCTCTTCCACTTTGGAGATGGAGAATTCAATGTGCCTGCAATCCATTCCCTCTCGAAGGCCGATGAGGAAATTCTTGATGCGATAGACGACATACTCATTCTCGGCGGCTTCGTTCAGAATACGGGCAACGGCATTGATATCAAGCGTTTGCTCAGGTTCTGCGGCTTCGGGGATTACGGCCTCCTGGGCTTCTGCCTCTTCTTCGGGGGCGGCAGCAGGGACTTCAGTCTTGTTACATGCGACGGCGCCCAGCAGAGCAAAAGCGGCGACGATAAAAAGGGGTGAAGATTTCATAAGCATAGAAGATTGATTATTATTCGTTGTCTTCCGCCAATGCCTTCTGGTAGCATTCGCGGCAGAGGGGTTCGTAGGTGTCTTTTTCGCCAAGGACCACCAGCTTCTTGGAGGCAGACAGGCGGTGCGAGTGATTGGCCAGGGAGCCGCAGCGGACGCAGATGGCGTGCACCTTCTGGACATCTTCGGCGATGGCCATCAGGCCGGGCATCGGGCCGAAAGGCTTGCCCAGGAAGTCCGTGTCCAGGCCGGCGATGATCACGCGTACGCCGCGCTTGTTGGCCAGTTCCTGGCAGACTTCGATGATGCTCTCGTCGAAGAACTGGGCTTCGTCGATGCCCACGACCTGTACGTCGTCATCGATCTGAAGCATGCGGGAGGGCGATTTGATGGGGGTGCAGGAAATGCTGTGGGAATCGTGCGATACCACATCCAGGTCCGAGTAGCGTTTGTCGATGGTGGGCTTGAAGGTGGCGATTTTCTGTTTGGCGAACTGGGCGCGTTTGAGCCTTCTGATCAGTTCCTCCGTTTTACCGGAGAACATGGAGCCGCAGATGACTTCGATGCAGCCCGATTTTTTTGCATTTTCCAAAAACATTTCCGTAACTTTGTTTGTGACTACAAATATAGTCAAAAAATCGCTATTTTGGCAGCGTCTATGGCTGGAAAACTTTATATCGTTCCCACGCCGGTGGGAAATCTGGAAGATATGACCTTCCGTGCCGTCCAGGTACTGAAGGAGGCCGACCTTATTCTGGCCGAAGATACCCGCACCAGCTCGGTGCTCCTGCATCGCTACGACATCCACCGCCCCCTGCAGAGCCACCACAAATTCAATGAACACCAGACGGTCCAGCTGGTAAAGGAACGTATCCTGAGCGGCCTGAACGTGGCCCTGGTGTCGGACGCCGGCACCCCCGGCATCTCCGATCCCGGTTTCCTGCTGGCGCGCACCTGTGCGGAAGAAGGGATCGAGGTCCAGACCCTGCCCGGCGCCACGGCCTGCATCCCGGCCATCGTCAGTTCCGGCCTCCCCTGCGACCGTTTTGTCTTCGAAGGCTTCCTGCCGCAGAAAAAGGGGCGCCAGACCCTGCTGACCGCCTTATCGGCCGAAACCCGGACGATGATTTTCTATGAATCGCCCTACCGGCTGGTGAAGACGCTGGAACAGTTCATCCAGTTCTTCGGCGGGGAACGTCGCTGCTCCGTGGCCCGGGAAATCTCCAAACTCCACGAAACCCATCATCGGGGAACGCTGGAGGAAGTCTGCTCCTGGTTCCGGGAGCATGAGCCCAAAGGCGAAATCGTCATTATCGTTGCCGGCGCCCAGCCGGTGAAATCCGAAAAGAAGAAGCGTTATGGAGGAGGGGAAGAAGAAATCGAAGAAAGCTGACGTTCTCAGCGCCAGTTTCACCACCGGGGCCATCGCCCTGGTATTCCTGATTCTCGGTTATCAAGTAGCCTTGTTCGTGCACAAGGCCGCCGTTACCCGTATGGCAGCCAACAGGGACCATCCGGACACGGTCTATGTCATTGACCGGGCCCTGGCGGAGGAGATCCTCCGGGCCGATAAACCCTCTCCCAGCACCCTGGACGACGGTCCTGTGGTGATTCGCAGGCAGTCCAACCATTCCCCTGCGGTCCGTTCCGTCCTGGAAAAAGCAGCCCCCCGCCCCGTAGAGAGCTTCCGCTTCAATCCCAATACGGCCACCCTCGAGGAGCTGATGCGGCTGGGTTTCAGCGAAAAGCAGGCACAGTCCATCCTGCATTACCGCGAAGCCGGAGGGCGTTTCCGCCGCCCGTCCGATTTCGCCAAAAGCTTTGTCGTAGCCGATTCCGTCTATCGGCGCCTGGAACCCTATATCGACATTCCCCTGCTGGATCTGAACACGGCTGACAGCCTGGCCCTTCTGGAACTGCCCGGCATCGGTCCCTTCTTCGCCGGAAAGATCGTGCAGTACCGGCAGCAGCTGGGCGGCTATTCCACCCCGGAGCAACTCCTGGAAATCTGGCACTTCGACCGAGAAAAATACGACGGGCTAAAGGATCTGATTACCTGCTCAGCCCCGCCCGGATTCGCCCTCTGGACCCTCCCCGAGACCGATTTGGCGCTACATCCCCACATCTCCAAGGCCGAAGCGCACAGCATCGTCCTTTTCCGCGAGCACCACAGACCATCCGACTGCACGCTGGAAGCCCTCCACCAGGCCGGCATCCTCTCCGAAGCCCATTTCACCGCCCTCTCCCGCTGCCGCCTCGCCTCTCCCCCCACAGAATAACGCAGGCAGGCCTCTCTACTTCCGCTTACGCCCATTACCCTTTCCTTTTGCAAAAGGTCCGAAAATATGTGTCCAACCTTTTGCATCAAAAATAGGCCTGAGGACATTCTACGGCACTTTACGTACAAAAGGTCTGCGGGTTAAAAACGGACCTTTTGCAAAACAAAAAAGAGCGCCCGGGAGGGACGCTCTGGAGGAGTAGCGGAGCAGGGCGCTTAGTCCTGCACCTGCTTGAGGGCTTCGCGGATCTTGGCTTCGATCTCTTCGGAGAGTTCGGGATTGTCCAGCATCAGCTTCTTCACGGCTTCGCGGCCCTGAGCCAGCTTGCTTTCGCCATAGCTGAACCAGGAACCGGACTTCTGGATGATGCCCAGCTCCACGCCCAGGTCCACAATTTCACCGCTGCGGGAGATGCCTTCACCGAAGACGATGTCAAATTCGGCCTTGCGGAACGGCGGAGCCATCTTGTTCTTGACCACCTTTACCTTGACATGGTTGCCCAGGGCGTCGTCCCCGTCCTTGATCTGCGTGGTGCGGCGAATGTCCAGGCGCACGGAAGCATAGAACTTGAGGGCGTTGCCGCCGGTGGTGGTTTCCGGGTTGCCGAACATGATGCCGATCTTCTCACGCAACTGGTTGATGAAGATGCAGCAGGTATTGGTCTTGGAAATATTGGCGGTGAGCTTGCGCAGGGCCTGGCTCATCAGGCGGGCCTGCAAGCCGACCTTGTTGTCCCCCATCTCGCCCTCGATTTCCGCCTTGGGCGTCAGGGCCGCCACGGAGTCGATGACCACGATGTCCACCGCGCCGCTGCGAATCAGGTTGTCGGCAATCTCCAGGGCCTGTTCCCCATTGTCCGGCTGGGAAATGAGGAGGGTGTCCAGGTTCACGCCCAGCGCCTTGGCGTAGCTGCGGTCAAAGGCATGCTCCGCGTCGATGATGGCCGCGATGCCGCCGGTTTTCTGCGCCTGCGCAATGGCGTGGATGGCCAAGGTGGTTTTACCGGAGCTCTCCGGTCCGTAAATTTCGATAATGCGGCCTTTGGGATAACCGCCGATGCCCAGAGCGTGGTCCAGGGCGATGGAGCCGCTGGGAATCACCTGGGTGGCGTCCCATTCCGGCTGGTCCCCCAGCTTCATGATGGTACCCTTGCCGTAGTCTTTTTCAATCTTGTCGATGGTGGCCTGCAGCGCCTTCAGTTTGGCGGCGTTCTGCGGATTCACGTCTGCTTCTTTTGCCATACACTTAAATAATTAATCGTTTGCGGGCATCCTGTACCGCATCTACAAAGATAGTAAATAAATCGATTGTTTTTCCAAGCAAAAGCAGATTCTTTTTAACTTTGCAACGATGAAACGACTCCTCCTGATACTGACCCTCCTGGCAGGACTGTGGCCCCGCGCCGCAGCCCGCCCGGACAGCACCCGCGTGAAGCAGCTGCAGCAGCTTCGGATGCATGTTGCCAGCGGCCAGTATTCCGGCATCACGCAGGTGGAAGAAGGCGTATACGCCGTCGTACACGACAAATCGGCCGGCGGCGGGCTGCACTTTTTTACTCTGAACTTCCGGCGAAGCGGCCGTATCGCCAGCGCCCTCTCCTTCGAGACAGATGCCGGGGGGCCCACTGGCCGCGACAATGAGGACGTTGTCTTCGTTCCCGAAACCCGTACCCTCTTCGTTGCGGCCGAAGGAGAACAGCGGATCCGGGAATACGATTTATCCGGGCGTCCCACGGGGCGGGAACTGGCCGTTCCGGAAGCGCTGAAAAGGCTCCCCTGCCCGGCGAAGCGCAGCACCGGCTCCAGTGCTTCTCCCTGGACGGCCTGCAGCCCCTGGAGCAGTACGGCTACCGCTGCGACGAGCCCCTCATTTCGGCCGAAGATTCCCGTAGCGCCCGGGCCCATGCCTGGGGTGTCTCGGCCATGACGGCGCTGGAAGACGGGCGCCTGGCGGTGCTGGAGCGGGAAATCTATGTCCCCGGCGGCAGCCTGCTGAATGCGCTCCGCGGCGCTTTCTCCCTAACCCGCATCTACCTGGTGGACCCGCTGCATGACGGCTCTCCCCTCCTTCAGAAAACCCTGCTGACGGAATTTCGGACATCGGCCCGGAATCTCGCGAACTTCGAGGGAATGTGCCTGGGGCCGCGGCTGGAGGACGGAAGGCAGGTGTTGCTGCTCATCGCCGACTCCCAGGACGGGGCCGGCGGGCTGACAAAAGAGTATCTGCGGGTTATCCTCTATACGCCTTGAGCGCCTTCACCACCTTGGGCGAGAGCTTGAATACGGCGATCAGCGTGGGCACGGACATCAGCGCAAAAGCCAGGTCCATCAGCCCCACCGCCACATCCAGGGTAATGGCGCTGGCGATGAGAATCATCAGCAAATAGAAAATATCGTAGTAGCGGGCCTTCTTCTTGCCGAAAAGAAATTCCGCGCAGGTGCGTCCGTAGTACGAATAGGAGAACATGGTGGAGAAGGCAAAAACCACCACCAGCACCATGAGGACGTATTTTCCCACCACGGGCAGGAGGATATCATAGGCCCCCAGCGCCACCGACAGTCCCTTCACGCCTTCCACATGGAAATTCCCGGCCAGGATGATGGGAATGGCCGTCAGCGTACAGACAAAGCCCGAGTCGATAGCCGGCCCCAGCATGGCCACCAGCCCTTCCCGAACGGGCTCGGCGTTGCGGGAGGCGCCGTGCATCATCATCGCCGTTCCCACGCCGGCTTCGTTCACCAGCATCGCCCTTCGGGCACCCGTAACCGCCACACCCGCCAGGCCGCCCAGCCCGGCTTTCAGGCTGAAAGCGCCTTCGAAGATTTGGCCGAAAACAGCTGGAACTTCCTTTAGATTCAGGACGATAACTGTCACAACCAGAATAAAATACACCGACACCATAATGGGCGCCACCCGGGAAGCCACCTTGGCGATGCGGCTCACGCCGCCCAGCACCACCATCGAGACAATGAGGGTAATGCCCACGCCCATCAGCAACTTCACGCCCACGCCGGCAGTCTGGCCCGGAACGAAGACCGTGATCACGGTTTCCACCAGTTGATTGGCCTGCATCACGCACAGGCAACCCAGCAAACCGGCACAGGCGAAGAACACGGCCAGCGGCCGGAACTTCGGGCCCAAGCCTTCCGTAATCACATACATCGGCCCGCCCCGGTATTCGCCCTGGTCATTCTTTCCCTTGTACATGATGGTAAGCGTGCCTTCAAAGAACTTGGTGGCCATGCCCAGCAGCGCACTCACCCACATCCAGAAAATGGCTCCGGGGCCCCCGACCACGATGGCGATGGCCACGCCGGCGATGCTGCCCATGCCCACGGTGGCGCTGATGGCGCTCATCAGGGCCTGGAAAGAACTGATTTCACCGGCCCCTTCCTGACGCGTTTCCAGGGAACGGATGGCTGTTCCGAACTTGCGAAGGGGCACCGCCCGGGAGTAGATGAACAGGAAAAGTCCGCCGCCCATCAGCCAGATGAACAGCGGATAGCCGCACACAAAATCGGTCAGGGAGATAATCAGTTCACGTACGGAAGGCATCGCAAATTCTTTTCTCAAATATAGCGAAATTCTTCCAGATTCAGCGCAAAATATTTGCACAAACCCGATTATTGCCGTATTTTTGTCTTAGGCGATGGTGCCCCGGCCGGAATCCTTTCCGGCGGGCTCAAAAGGGAAGCCGGTGAGACTCCGGAACTGTGCCCGCAGCTGTGTCATCCAGACGATTTTCATCACTTTGCCATTGAAACATTTTTGTTTCGAGAAGGCGAAAATCGGGAGAAGTCAGAAGACCTGCCATCGTCAAGTGAAACAAAAGGGCTCGGGGGCAAGTCCTTGTTAAACGCCTCATATTTTATGCGTAAAACAACATTGTTATGTTTGCTTTTGGCGGCTGTATGCGCTTGCCAGAAGACGCCCGTTCCGGAACCCGCCCCTGCCGATGCGGATCTCAGCGGAACAACGGTCGATCTTTCCACCGTCCAGGGCCTGGTTGCCCGGAAGATCTTCGTTCTGAACGAAGGACAGATGGGCTCCAACAACGCCACCCTGGATTTTTTACGGGTCAGTGACGCCAATTACATCGCCGGGGCCTTCAAGAAAATGAACCCGGACGCCGCAGCCGGTCTGGGCGATGTCGGGAATGACATCGTGGTCATCGGCGATGAGCTATGGATGGTCGTCAACAACTCCGGTATCGTCGAAGTGCTGTCGGCCCGGGACGAAACGGAAGTCGCCGTCATTGCACTGCCGACACCCCGCTCCATCGCCTTCGACCAGCAATACGCCTACGTCACCTCCTGGGCCGGCGCCAGCTTCTCCGACACCAAGAACCCCAAGGGACAGGTCTATCGCATCGACCTGAAAACGAAGCAGGTCGAAGGGTCCGTGGAGGTAGGCTACCAGCCCGAAGGCATCGCCCTGAGCCAGGGAAAACTGTATGTGGCCAATTCCGGCGGCATTTCCAGCACGCTTCCGCCGTCCTATTCCTATGACAATACCGTCAGCATCATCGACGCCGCCTCCTTCCAGCTGCGGCAAACCGTCGAAGTGCAGGTAAACCTGGCCAAAGTCTTTGCCGATGGTAGCGGGAATGTCTATGTGACCACCGCCGGCAACTACTGGGACGTCCATTCCGGTCTGTATATGCTGGATGCCGCGGGCCATGTCAGCCATATTTCCGATTACGTGAGCCTGGCGGCCCTGTCCGGCGACACACTTTACTGCCTGGGAACGGAAGAAGAATACGAATGGACCCTCCCGAGTAAGATCTGGGAAGCATGGCGTTGCACCAATGGGCAAAAGGAGAACATCGATCTTGCCCTCGAGGAACAGACGCCCTACGGGCTCTGCGTCCTGGGACAGAACGCCCTGATGATCGGCGATGCCGGCGACTATTTCAATCCCGGCAGCGTCGCCCTCTACGTCGATGGCAACAAGAAGTGGAGCGTGACGGCAGGCGTTTGCCCGGGCCACTTTGCCATCTGGTAAGATGGGCCGCCGCCTGCTACTGGCCCTGCTGCTATCCGCCCCCTGCTGCCTGGTGCAGGCACAGGAGGCGGATACGCTTGCGCCGGCGCAGGTCTTTTCCGTGCAAAGCCTCCCGGTGATCAAAGCCGCAGAGGAAGTATCGCTTTCCCGGCTGGCGGTACCGCCCTCCCAACTGGCGGATATCCTGCGCCGCTTCACGGGCGTTCAGGTAAAAGATTACGGCGGAGCCGGCGGACTGAAAACCATCAACGTCCGCAGCCTCGGAAGCGAGCATGTGGGCATCTTCCTGGACGGCATCCAGGTGGACAATGCCCAGAATATGCAGGTGGACCTGGGGCGCTTTTCAACCGAAAGCCTTGGTCAAATTCAGCTTTATAATGCACAGAAATCCACGCGTTTACAAACCGCAAAAGCCTATGCATCGGGAGCAGCCGTGCACCTGCAGTCAGAGTGGCCCCTGCTCCTGGACAGCTACGGTGGCAAGTTCAGCCTCCGGGGCGGGGCCCTTGGGACCATCGCCCCTTCGCTGCAGTGGGACCAGCGGCTTTCGTCCCGGCTGCAACTAAAGGCAGCTGCGGCTTTTGTAAGCACGAATGGACGCTACCCTTATCCCTGCTTCGACACCACCCTGGTGCGGGAGAACGGCGACCTGCGAAGCCTCCGGCTGGAGGCCCGGCTCCGGGGGCAGGTCCGGGGCGGCAGCTGGGACCTGCATCTGTACACCTACGGCTCCGAGCGGGGCTTTCCCGGACCCGTAATCCGGCGCGCCCAGGGCTTCCCCTTCAGCGCCGAGCGGCAGAGCGACCAGGACCTCTTCGTCCAGGGAGGCTGGCAGCAGGAATGGACGGCCCGCTACGCCACCGCTATCAAATACAAATACAGCCGAAACTACACCCACTACAATACCCATCCTGAGCTGAACCCGATGGCCCTCCCCTACGACCTGCACTACCTGCAGCAATCGGCCTATCTCTCTGTGGCGCAGTCGTATATCCTGGCCGATTTCTGGTCCGTGGATCTGGCTACAGACGTGCAGTTCAACGCCCTGGATTCGGATGCGGGGGCTTTTGTGACGCCCCGTCGCACCAGCTTTTACGGAGCCCTGGCCACGCGGCTGGCGTGGGAGAAGATCCGGACCTCGGCCCAGGTGGTGTACCAGGGAAGCTGGGATATTTTCAACACGCCCCAGGCCGGCGGATGGTCCCGGGAAAATGCCTTCCGTAGTGCCTGGATGCCCGCTTTCAGCATTTGGGCATCGCCCTGGCACTGGCTGGAAGTGGACGCCTATGCCAAAAGCTCGTATCGGCTCCCCTCTTTCAACGACCTCTATTACAGCCTTATCGGCAATGCCGCCCTGGAACCGGAACAAGCCCTTCAACTGGGGGCCGATATCCGCCTCGGTACCAGCCCCGGCCCCTGGCATTGGGAGCTGCGGATTTCGCCCTACTGGAACAGTGTCCGGCAGAAGATTGTGGCCATCCCGACCCTGTCGCAATTCCGCTGGACCATGCTGAACATCGGCCGGGTGGAAACGCTGGGGATGGATGTCTGCGCACAAACTGACTTCCATGCCGGGGACTGGACGCTGGAAATGGCACTCCGCTACAGCCTCCAGCGGGCCCTGGACCGCAGTACGCCTGGTAGCAGCACTTACGGGAACCAGATCCCCTACATTCCCCTGCACAGCGGAAGTATCTATTTTTCAGCAAAATGGAAGGATTGGGAACTCGGATGGGACAGTAGTTTTACCGGCAGCCGATGGTCCCGGACGGCCAATACGCCCGACTACTACCTCTCCCCCTGGAGCATCACAGACGTATCGCTGGGCAAATTGCTGCGCCTTCCCCCGCTCCGTCACCGCGCCCGCTGCCCCGAACTCCGCCTGGGCCTCACCTGCGGCAACCTCTTCAACCAACCCTACCAAATTGTCCAAGGCTATCCGATGCCGGGTATTAATCTGATGGGGAACGTCTCCTTCAGTTGGTAGGAAGCAGCTTCGACTGTATCCAGCGGACGGCATAGACCACGGCAAAGCCCATCAGGATGCCGAAAAGGGTGCCGACCAGCACGTCGCCCAGAAAATGTGCCGCCACCATCACGCGGCTGAAGCTCACCAGCGCGGCCCATACAAAAACGCAGATGCCGTAGATCCGGTAATCGTGGGCGGAATCATTCCCTTTCAGGCTCAGGTAGGATACCACCGCAAAGCCGAAGGTGTTGCTGGCATGGCTGGAGAAAAAGCCGTACTGCCCGCCGTCGGCGCCCAGCGGAAGCCGGATTCCATGCTCCAGCATCCAGGGCGTATAGCAGGGGCGGAGGCGCATCACCGAATTTTTCACCAGAACGGACAGCTGGTCCGTGAGGACGACCGTCAGAATCAGGGACAGCAACACCACCAGGCCCTTTTTCCAGCCCAGGCGCCAGAAAGCAAATACCACGAAGAGCAAATAGGCCGGAAACCAGACCTTGACGGCAGAGATGAAAGACCAGAAGGGATCCCAGAACGGGGTTCCCAGCTGATTCAGCCACAGCGTGGCCGCTTGGTCCCACTGAACCAGGGAGTCGAGCATCATCGGGTCAGGGCTTTCCAGAGTTCTTCCTTCAGCTCGTTCAGGCCGGTCTGCGCCACGGAGGAGATGAAGACGTGCGGGATGTCGGCGGGCAATTTCTTTTCAATCTTGGCCCGCTGCTTCTCGTCAATCAGGTCGGTCTTGGTGACAGCCAGCACGCGGTCCTTCACCAGCAGTTCGGGATTGTATTCCTCCAGCTCGTTCAGCAGCACCTGATAGCCTTTGGTCACGTCCGCTTCGTCGGCCGCCACCATAAACAGCAGCACGGAATTGCGTTCGATATGTCGAAGGAAACGCATCCCGATGCCTTTCCCCTCATGCGCGCCCTCGATGATGCCGGGGATATCGGCCATCACGAAAGAACGGTCGTCGTAATACCGGACGATGCCCAGATTGGGCTCCAGGGTGGTGAAGGCGTAGTTGGCAATCTTGGGTTTGGCCGAAGTGATGGCGGCCAGCAAGGTGCTCTTACCGGCATTCGGGAAGCCCACCAGGCCTACATCGGCCAGCACTTTCAGCTCCAGGATGAACCAGCCTTCCTGCCCATCCTCGCCGGGCTGTGCATAGCGGGGCGTCTGGTTGGTGGGGCTTTTGAAGTGGTCGTTGCCCCAACCGCCCTTGCCACCCTGGCACAGAATGTATTCCTGGTCTTTCTCCACCAGTTCGGTGATTACCTCCTCCGTCTCGGCATCTTTCACCACCACCCCCTGAGGCACTTCCAGGATGATATCGGTCCCGTTCTTGCCCTTTTTCAGGGCCTCGGCGCCATTGCCGCCGTTCTCGGCCCGCACCACCTTGCGGTAGCGCAGATGGATCAGGGTCCACAACTGGGGATTCACCCGCAGGATGATGTGTCCGCCGCGTCCGCCGTCACCGCCGTCCGGACCGCCCTTAGGCACATACTTGGCCCGATGCAGATGGGCGCTGCCCGCACCTCCATGCCCGCTGGCACAGAAGATTCGGACGTAATCTATGAAGTTGGATTCTGCCATAACTTGAAATCTACAGTGCCGGAATCACTTTTTCCATGCGGGTGCCGCGGGAGCCTTTGACCAGGACGGTGCAGCCTTCCAGCGGGTTGGCCTGGAGGTAGTCGGCCAGTTCGTCAGAGGTCGCGAAGGTCTTCAAGGCGGTGCCGGCGGCGGCGCGGGTGAATTCCTCCCCTACCAGGAAGGCTTCCAGACCGTTCAGGCGGGCCACCACCTTGCTGTGCTCGGCGGCGGAATCGGCCCCCAGCTCGCGCATATCGCCCAGGAGGGCTACCTTGCGGCCTTCGACCAGTGCCAGGTTATCCAGTGCAACGGCCATCGAGGAAGGATTGGCGTTGTAAGCATCTACGATCACGGTATTGCGGGCCGTTTTCATGAGCTGGGAACGGTTGTTGGACGGCACGTAAGCGGCCACGGCGTCCAGGGCATCCTGACGCGGCACGTTGAAGAACCAGCCCAGTTTGAGGGCGGCCAGGACGTTGGCGGCATTGTATGCGCCCACCAGATGCGTCTCCAGCAGGGCATCCGGGAACTGCATGCGCAGGAAGGGCTCTTCCGGCGAAGAAGGCAGCACCTGCACATCCTGCATGCCATAGGCAATGCAGCTGAGCCCGCGCTCCCACAGCATTTCCTGCAGGACAGCGTCGTCGCCGTTGGCAAAGGCGATGCCGTCGTGCTCCTTGAGCCAGTCGTAGAGCAGTCCCTTGGCATGTTTCACACCCTCGAAGCTGCCGAAACCCTCCAAATGGGCCTTCCCCACATTGGTGATAAGACCGTGCGTGGGCTGGGCAACGGCCAGGAGCGGACGAAGGTCCTCCGGATGGCTGGCGCCCATCTCGATGATGGCCAGCTGGGCATCGGCCCCGATCTTGAGCACCGACAGCGGAACGCCGATGTCGTTGTTCAGATTGCCTTCGGTGGCCGTGACCTTATACTTGGCAGCCAGGACGCTGCGGATCAGTTCCTTGGTCGTGGTCTTGCCGTTGGTTCCGGTAAGGCCGATGACAGGAATGTCCAGCTGCTGCCGATGATAGGCAGCCAGCGCCTGCAGGGTCTGCAGGGTATCGGGGACCTTTACCAGGCGGGGATCTTCGGCCTGGACCGTATCATTAACCACGGCATAGCAGGCGCCGGCCTCCAGGGCCTGGAGGGCGAAGGCGTTGCCGTCGAAGTTCTCCCCTTTCAGGGCCACGAACAACTGGTTTTCCCGGATGGTCCGGGTATCGGTATTCACTCCTGCCGATTGCAGGAAAAGGGCATATAAATCTTTGATTTCCATAGCTTATTTTCCAGTGGAGCCGAAGCCGCCGGCGCCACGTTCCGTCTGGTCCAACTCTTCCACTTCCTCCCATTCCACCTGTTCGTGGCGGGCAATCACCATTTGCGCGATGCGCTCTCCGGGGACAATCTCGAAAGGCTGGTCCGAGAGGTTCACCAGGATCACGCGCAGCTCACCGCGGTAGTCGGCATCCACCGTCCCGGGCGTATTCAGCACCGTAATGCCGTGCTTAAGGGCCAGGCCGCTACGGGGCCTCACCTGCGCCTCATAACCCTTCGGAAGGGCGATATACAGACCGGTGGGAACCAGCGTCCGCTGCAAGGGCTGCAGCACGACGGGCTCATCCAGATGCGCCTTCAAATCCACCCCGGCGCTCTGCGGCGTCGCATAGGCCGGGCAGGGATAAGGCGAATGGTTGACAATCTTGACTTTCATATACAATTACTTGGGAGCCTTGATATACAGGACGATGGCAATCGCAGTATACAGGTAGTTCGGAAGCCAGATGGCAACGGCTGCGGGCAGGGTATCCGTAATCACGAACATCTCGCTGAACTGCATGAACAGGATATAGGAGAAGCCCAGGGCCGTACCCGCCGCCAGGTTCCAACCCATGCCGCCCCGTTTTTTCTTGGTACACAGGGCCACGCCGATGATGGTGAGGATCAGGGCCGAGAAAGGCAGCGAATAGCGGTTGTTCTTTTCGATGAGCGACATATTCACCGTGGCGTCACCGCGCATCTTCTGGGTTTCGATGAGTTCGTCCAATTCCCGCTTGTTCAGTTCCTGAATGGTATAACGGTTGCGGAAAAAGTCCTCCCGGGTCAGGCTGAGCGTGGTGTCCAGCCGGCGGCCGGAACGGATATGGTCGCCCATTCCTTCGTCATAGTCCCGGATGAACCAGTTGCGCAGTTTCCATATGCCGTTAATGGTATCGTACTGAGCCGATTCGGCCGTAAGTTTGGATGTGAGCCGCCCGGTGGAAAGATCCTCCAGCGTGAAATTGTAGGCCGTACTGTTATAGGCGCTGAAGCTCTCGATATACACAAAATGGTCGTTTTCCAGTTTGTAATGCATATCGTGGCCCATCTTCACCTTCCGGTAGGAATTGTATTTCTGCTCGAACTGCACGCGGGTGGCATTGGCCGGCGGCAGGATCCACAGGCCCAGCACCAGCGACAGGACGGCGATAAACGAGGCCGACACCAAATAGGGCACCATCAACCGATGGTAACTGATCCCGCTGGACAACATGGCAATCACCTCTGAATCCTGGGTCATCTTGGAGGTAAAGAAGATTACCGTCAGGAACACGAACATCGGCGAATACATATTGATGAAATACGGGACGAAGTTCACGTAGTAATCGAAGACAATCTCGTGCAGGGGGGCTTCCTTCCGCACGAAGTCATCGATCTTTTCGCTGATGTCGAAAATCACGATCAGCAGGGCCAGGAACAGGATGGCCATGAAGAAAGTCACCAGGAATTTCCTGATGATGTACCAGTCCAAACGCTGCAATCCCTGGATTCTCATAGGCGCTGCATCAGTTTGGGAACCACGGCGTCTTTCCAGGAGAGGAAATCGCCGGCGAGGATGTGTTCGCGGGCCACGCGTACCAGGTCCAGATAGAAGGCCAGGTTGTGCTCCGTGGCCACCATCGCGGCGAACATCTCCTTGGCGATGAACAGATGGTGGATGTAGCCCCGGCTATAGTAGGAATCCACGAAGGAGGTTCCCTTGGGATCCAGCGGCGAGAAATCGTCGGTCCACTTGGCGTTGCGCATGTTCATAATGCCGTCCCAGGTGAAGAGCATGCCGTTCCGGCCGTTGCGGGTGGGCATCACGCAGTCGAACATGTCGATGCCCCGGGCGATGCCTTCCAGGATGTTGGCCGGGGTGCCCACACCCATCAGATAGCGGGGTTTGTCGGAAGGCAGGAGCGGACAGGTAAGCTCCAGCATTTCGTACATCTTTTCGGTAGGCTCCCCTACCGCCAGACCGCCCACGGCATATCCGCCACGGTTGGCATTGTCCAGCGTCAGGGCGTGCTCCACGGCCTGACGGCGAAGCTCCGGATACACGCAGCCCTGGATAATGGGGAACATCACCTGCTGATAGCCGTACAGGGGCTCCGTCTCGTCGAAATGCCGGGCGAAACGCTCCAGCCAGCCCTGGGTCAGTTTCAGGGATTTGGCGGCGTAGCGGATGTCGGCGTCACCGGGACAGCACTCATCCAGGGCCATCACGATATCGGCGCCGATGATGCGCTGGGTATCGACATTGTTCTCCGGGGTGAAGATATGCTTGCTGCCGTCGATGTGAGAAGAGAACTTGCAGCCTTCCTCCGTCAGTTTCCGGATGGGGGCCAGGGAAAACACCTGAAAGCCGCCGCTGTCCGTCAGGATGGGCCGGTCCCAATGTTCAAAGCGGTGCAGACCGCCAGCCTTGTACAGGGTGTCCAGGCCGGGCCGAAGGTACAGATGATAGGTATTTCCCAGGATGATCTGGGCCTGAATATCCTGCGCCAAGTCCCTGTGGTACACACCTTTGACCGATCCAACCGTGCCCACGGGCATGAAGATGGGAGTACGGATTTCCCCGTGATCGGTGGAAATCAGACCCGCCCGGGCGGCGGATGCAGGGTCGGTGGCTATCTTGGTGAATTTGAACATCTCGGTTTTTTAATACTGCAAAAATACGGAAATTTTCGTACATTTGTACGATTTAGCCAACAATAACACAAGTCATACCATGCAAATCAAAATCAAACCCCTCACCTTCAAACTGGTGCTGATGCTCTTCCTGGAGTTCGCCGTCTGGGGCGCTTACCTGACGTCCCTCGGCCGTTACCTGGGCAACATCGGCCTGGGTCCCCAGATCAAATGGTTCTTCGCCATGCAGGGCATCGTTTCCATCTTCATGCCCACCCTGATGGGTATTCTGGCCGATAAAAAGATGGAGGCCCAGAAGGTCCTTTCCCTCTGCCACGGCTTTGCCGGCCTGTTTATGGCCGGTGCGGGCATCTACTGCATGACCGCCGGCGACCAGGTCCAGTTTGCCCCGCTGTTTATCCTCTACAGCTTCAGCGTCGCCTTCTTCATGCCCACCATCGCCCTGGTCAACTCCGTGTCCTACAATGCGATGGCCAAGGAAGGGATGGATCCGGTGAAGGAATTCCCGCCCATGCGTGTCTTCGGTACCATCGGCTTCATTTGCAGTATGCTCCTGACCAACTTCCTGAGCATCGGCGGTGTCCGAATGCAGGAAAGTTACACCCAGCTCATCTCCTCCGGCATCCTGTCCCTCATCCTCTGCGGCTATGCCCTCTCGATGCCGGCCTGCCCGGTGGACAAGACCAAGAAGAGCGAATCCCTGGCCGATGCCTTCGGCCTCAAGGCTTTCTCCCTGTTCAAGGACAGCCAGTTCGCCATCTTCTTCATCTTCTCGATGCTGCTGGGCGCCTCCCTCCAGATTACGAACGGCTACGCCAATACCTTCCTGGGCTCCTTCGCCAGCGATCCGGCCCTGGCCAACACTTTCGCCGTGAAGAATTCCAATGCCCTGATCGCCATTTCACAGGCTTCCGAGACCCTTTGCATCCTCTTCATCCCCTTCGCGATGCGCAAGTTCGGCATTAAGAACGTGATGCTGATTTCGATGTTTGCCTGGGTGCTGCGTTTCGCCCTCTTCGGCCTGGGCAACCCTGCGATGCCGGGTGTACTCCTGTTCGTACTCAGCTGCATCGTGTACGGCTTCGCCTTCGACTTCTTCAACATCTCCGGTTCCCTGTATGTGGAGCAGAACGCCGCCGAGGACATCCGTTCCAGCGCCCAGGGCCTGTTCATGATGATGACCAACGGCTTCGGCGCCACGCTGGGTACCCTGGCAGCAGGAGCCGTGGTGGATGCCACCGTTTACAATGCCGCCAATCCTTCCTGGAGCAAGGCCTGGTACATTTTCGCCGCTTATGCCTTCGTGGTGGCCATTCTGTTCTGGATTCTCTTCAAGGACCCGCAGAAAAAAACCGCATAAGCCGAACGAGACATGGACTTTTCAATCGATCTAGCCATCCGCGTGCTGGTGGCGGGGCTCGCAGGCGGCCTCATCGGCTATGAGCGCGAACTCCGGGGCAAGGTGGCCGGTATCCGGACCCACTTCCTGGTGGCGATGGGCTCGGCGCTGTTTATGATTATCTCCCAGTTCGGATTTCCGGGCGCCATCAAATTCGACGCGGCCCGCGTAGCCGCCGGCGTGGTGGGCGGCCTCGGTTTCCTGGGTGGTGGTATCATCATGAAAAACCGGCACGTCAGCGGCCTTACCACGGCAGCCGGCATTTGGGTCACCGGTGCCATCGGCCTCAGTATCGGGGCCGGAATGTACGAAGTATCCGGGCTCTGCACGCTGCTGCTGCTCCTGTGTATGGAAGTCCTGCACCATCTGAACATCCTTATCGGCGAACGTCAGGTCAACACCACTCTGTCCGCCGCCAGTCAGCAGGACCTCCTGAATGCGCTTCAGCAGCTGGGAAAACACGTCGGCAACTTCTCCCTGTTCAAGCAGGGAGAAGTTTATAAAGCCGAAGTCAGTATGCTGATTAAAAAGAAAGACTACCCGAACGGGATCCTTCAGAAACTCAAATCCTTACCAGGCATCACCATGGAAAGCCTAGATTAATTTTCGATAGGCGGCAACGCGCTTGGCTACATTCTCCTTGATGTTGTTGAAGTAGTACATATAGTCGTAGGCATGGCGGCCATCCGGGCCGAAGAATTCGGCCGTTTTTTGGGCGACCTCCTCCGACACCTCTGGAACCTTGGCATGCGTCACCACCACGCCGCGCTCCAGGTTGATTTGCGCATCGGCACCCACATCGCCGATGGAACGCTCTCCCGTTTCCTCGTCCAGGATGATGGAACCCAGGTTCAGGCTGGCCGGGGTTACTACTACCGGCATATCGATTAAAGAGGAGAATTCACTTTTCCAAAAGTGATTTTTAAAAATAATTTCACTTTTCCAAAAGTGTTTTGTATATTTGTGCCGAAAAAGAATTGAATTATGGAACTTGCAGATATTCGCCCAATTGTTGAGTTTTATCATAGTAAACTCTCCCAGGTATCACTGGACTTCAAACGTTACCT
>CACYHZ010000037.1 GCA_902774345.1 uncultured Bacteroidia bacterium
TTCGCCCTGAAAAAGGAGGAACAGCAGAAGGCGCAGGACGCCATCCACGGCCTGTTCCAGGACAACCCGCTGCTCCCGCTGGACGACGTGGTGGTCCTGAATCAGGAGGTTTGCATCCTCACCGTCTTCGGTTCCCGGATGAAGAACGTTCCCGGCATCTCCGGGAAGGTCTTCGGCAAACTGGGCGAAGCCGGCATCAACATCATCGCTTCGGCCCAGGGCGGCGAGGAACTCTCCATCTCCCTGGTGGTGGATGCCGCGGACGCCGACAAAGCTGCTGAAATCCTCAGATAAACTGGTTAAAGAGTATAAAAAAGGAGGCTCTCGACCGGGCCTCCTTTATTATTGCGCTTTATTTGATAATGCCTTCTTCCTTAAAGACTTTCGTCAGGGCTTCCACCGCTCTGTCCACCTGCTCGCGGGTGTGGGTGGCCATCAGGGAGAAGCGGATCAGCGTATCCTGCGGGGCACATGCCGGCGGAATCACGGAATTGATGAATACGCCTTCGTCAAAGGCCCGTTTGGTGACGATGAAGGTCTTCTCCAGATCGCGCACATAGAGCGGGATGATGGGGCTTTCCGTCTCGCCAATTTCGAAGCCGGCCTCTTTGAAGCGGCGCAGGGCATAATTGGTGACATCCCACAGCTTGGTGATGCGCTCGGGCTCCGCCTGGATGATGCGCAGGGCCTCGCGGGCCGATGCCGTGGCGGCCGGGGTGTCCGATGCCTGGAAAATGTAGGTGCGGGCGGTGTGGCGCAGCCAGTTGATGATGACCTTGTCCGCTGCGATGAAACCGCCGATGGCGGCCAGGCTCTTGGAGAAGGTGCCCATAATGAGGTCCACCTCGTTGGTAAGGCCGAAGTGGTTGCACACGCCGCGGCCCTGTTTGCCGAAAACGCCCAGGCCGTGGGCTTCGTCCACCATGATCACGACATTATCATACTTGTGCTTAAGCTCCACAATATCAGGCAGTTTAGCCAGGTCTCCCTCCATGGAGAAGACGCCGTCCACCACGATGAGTTTCACGGCATTCTTGGGGCAGCGGCGAAGGCAGCGCTCCAGGTCCTTCATGTCGTTGTGCTTGTAGTGCAGGCCCTTGGCGAAGGACAGGCGGCGGCCATCCACGATGGAAGCATGGTCACGGTCGTCGCAGATGATGAAATCGTCCTTGGTGAGCAGCTGCGGGATCACACCGCTGTTCACGGTGAAACCGGTGCTGAATACCAGGGCCTCTTCCTTGCCCACGAAAGCGGCCAGCTCCTGTTCCAGCTGCACGTGGATGTCCAGGGTGCCGTTCAGAAAACGGGAACCGGCGCATCCGGAGCCGTATTTTTTCAGGGCTTCGATGCCGGCGTTGATCACGCGTTCATCACCGGTGAGGCCTGTATAAGCGTTGGAGCCGAACATCATGATCTGGTGACCGTCCATGGTCACCTCGGTTCCCTGTTTGCTGGTAATCTGGCGGAAATACGGGTAAATTCCCTTTTCCATCATCTTCTGCGGAAGGTCGTATTTAGCCAGTCTGGCGTGCAATAAGCCCATCATTTTTCTGCTTTAGTAGGTTTAGATCCTTGTTTTTTGATTCCGCAAAATTACGAAAAATAATTTTAACGCAAATGAATGCCGATTTTTTTTCTTACCTTTGAGGGATTATTATTGTAAACTATGGAAGAGCGCAAATTGAATTTCCTGGAAGAGATTATCGAAAAAGACCTGGCCGAAGGGAAGGTGGACTCCATCATGACCCGTTTCCCTCCGGAACCCAACGGTTACCTGCACCTGGGCCATGCCAAGAGCATCTGCCTGAATTTTGGCCTGGCGCAGAAATACGGCGGCAAGACCAACCTCCGCTACGACGACACCAACCCCACCAAGGAAGACACCGAATACGTGGATTCCATCAAGGAAGACATCCAGTGGCTGGGTTTCCAGTGGGACAAGGAGCTGTACGCATCGGACTATTTCGACCAGCTGTATGAATGGGCCGAAGACCTGATCCGCCGCGGCCTTGCCTATGTCGATGACCAGACCCAGGACCAGATCCGCGAGGGGCGCGGCACCATCGACAAGCCCGGCACCCCCAGTCCCTGGCGGGACCGCAGCGTGGAAGAGAACCTGAAGCTGTTCCGCGAAATGAAGGCCGGCAAGTACGCCGAAGGGGAGAAGGTGCTCCGGGCCAAGATTGACATGGCCCATCCCAACATGATGTTCCGCGATCCGCTGCTGTACCGCATCAAATTCGCGCATCACCATCGGACCGGGGACAAGTGGTGCATCTATCCGATGTACGACTATACCCACGGCCAGTGCGACTCCATCGAACATATCACCCACAGCATCTGCACGCTGGAATTCGACGTGCACCGGCCCCTGTATGACTGGTTCATCGAGACCCTGGGCATCTGGCCCAGCCATCAGTACGAATTCGCCCGCCTGAACCTGACCTATACGCTGATGAGCAAGCGCAAGCTCCTGGAACTGGTGCAGAAAGGCCTGGTGAGCGGCTGGGACGATCCCCGCATGCCCACCCTCTGCGGCGTGCGCCGTCGCGGCTACACGGCCAAGGCCCTGAGGATGTTCTGCGACAAGATCGGCGTGAGCAAGCGGGACCAGCTGATGGATATCCAGCTGCTGGAATGGTGCGTGCGCCAGGACCTGAACGAACGCGCCAACCGCTACATGGTGGTGCAGGATCCCGTGAAGCTGACCATCACCAACTGGCCGGAAGGCAAGGTGGAATGGTTCGACTGCCCGCTGAATCCCGCGGACCCGGAAGGCGCCAAGCGCCGCGTCCCCTTCACCGGGGATCTGCTCATCGACCGGGCGGATTTCATGGAGGACGCGCCCAAGAAGTTCTTCCGCCTGAAACCCGACGGCGAGGTTCGCCTGAAATACACCTATATAGTTAAGTGTAACGAGGTGATCAAGGACGACAATGGGGAAGTGGTGGAGCTCAAGTGCACCTACGATCCTTCCACCGAATATCGTCCCGTCAAAGGCACCATCCATTGGGTGAGCCGGGAGCACGCCAAGGAGCTGGAGCTGCGCAACTACGACCGCCTCTTCACCCTGGCCGACATGTCCCAGGTTCCCGAGGACAAGGACTACAAGGATTTCCTGAATCCGGAAAGCCTGGTCATCGGCAAGGGCTATGCGGAACCGGCCCTGCTGGAGGATGCCTCCGGCATTGCCGTGCAGTTCGAGCGCACCGGCTACTACGTGATGGACAAGGACTCCACGCCGGAGCATCCCGTCTTCAACAAGACCACTGCCCTGAAAGATTCCTACAAACCTGAGTAGTAACATAAACATATCCGAGAATTCTCGAAGGATAGCGAAAAACACTATCCTTCTGTATTTTCGGATGGGGGTGATGATGGTGATAGGTCTTTTCACCTATCGCATCATCCTCAGGGCCCTTGGCATAGAAGACTACGGCGTTTATAGCGCCGTGGGCGGTGTGGTCACCATGTTCATGCTGGTGATGAACACGGTGGCCTCGGCCATTACCCGCTACATTACCGTGGGACTGGGAAAAGGGGATCCGGAGCGCCTCAAGACCATTGTGGGTACCAGCATTGCCATCATGGCGGGTTTCGGCCTGCTCATCGTGCTCCTGACGGAGACGGCCGGACTGTGGTATCTGCATCATAAGATGGTGATTCCTCCGGGCCGCATGGTGGCGGCCGGCGTGGTGCTGCAGACCTCCATGGCCATCCTTATCGTGAACCTCCTGAGCCTGCCATATACGGCGGCCATCAATGCCCACGAGCACATGGGCGCCTACGCGTACATTTCCATCCTGGAAGCCGTTCTCAAACTGGCCGTCGCGGCCGGCGTCTGGTATGCCGGGGCCGATAAACTGGTGGTGTATGCCTGGCTCCTGCTGGCGGTCTCCGTGCTTGCGCGCGGCACCTATGCGGCTTATGCCGCCTGGCATTACCCCGAGTGCCGGGGGCGTCTCCGGGCCGACAAAGCCCTGGTGCGTGAGATGGGCGCCTTCGCCGGCTGGAATTTCCTGGGAAGCGGGGCCTATATGCTGAATACGCAGGGTATCAACCAGCTCATGAACCTCTTCTTCGGCGTGGGTATGAACGCCGCCAGGGGAGTGGCCGACAAGGTGGAACAGGTGGTACGCCAGTTTGCTACCAACATTGCCCTGGCCCTGAATCCGGCCCTTACCAAGAGCTATGTGAGCGGCAACAGGGAATACGCCTATGAGCTGGTGTGCAAGGGATCCAAATACTATTTCTGGGTGCTTTGGGTCATTGCCATCCCCTTTTTCACGGACGCCGATACCATTCTGAACCTGTGGCTGGGGGAAGTCCCGCCGGAGGCCGCTTTATTTACCAAGCTCACCCTGCTGTGCTTTGTGATTGACTTCACGCCCGGTACGCTCAATATCCTGGAACTGGCCAACGGCCGCATCCGACGTTACTATATCTATACCAGCGCTACCGCTGCCCTGGCGTTTGTGCTTACCTACGTGGCTTACCGACTGGGGGCTCCCGGCTGGACGGGTTACGGCATCTTTGCCCTTTGCTACATAGCCAAGGCGGCCGTGATGCTGCGCATAGCCCACAAGGATACCGGACTTCCTATTAAGGATTACTGGCAAAAGGGCCTGTGGCCGGCTCTCTGTCCCGGTCTTACGACCCTCCTGGTGGTGACCTCCGTGGTGTCCTTTCTCCCTCCCGCCTGGTGGCGCTTCCTGGTGATGACGCTGGTGGGTGTGGTCTCGATGGCCTTGAGCGTATGGTTCTACGGCCTTACGGAAGGGGAGAAGGCCTTCGTCCGATCCAAACTGCCTTTCCTCAAATGATCCGATATTCCGTCATAGTGCCGTACAGGGGAGAGCCCGAGCTGCTGCAGCGGGCGCTGGCCTCCGTGCCGCAACGGGCAGACGTGGAGGTGCTGGCCGTTGAGGATGCTGAGGGCCGTGGCGCCGGCTGGGCCCGCAACCGGGCGCTGGAGAAGGCGCAGGGGGAGTGGCTGGTGTTCCTGGATTCCGACGATTTCTTCCTGCCCGGGGCCTTCGACGCCATGGACAGGCATGCGGCAGGGGAGGAAGACCTGGTTTTCTTCGACATTACCAGCGTTTATTCGGACAGTCTGAAGCCTTCGGCCCGTCATCAGGCGCGTTCGGGGATGCTGGCGCGCTATGCCGCTGATTCCGCGCAGGTGCAGTTCTATGGCCGATATCTCTACAACGAGCCCTGGGGCAAGATGATTCGGCGCTCGCTGGTGGAACGCAAGGGGATCCGCTTTGACGAGACCCTCTGCGCCAACGACTTCACTTTCTCCGTTTTGTGTGGACATTTCGCTGCCAAGGTCTGCTTCGACCCTACCCCCGTTTACTGCGTGACAGAGCGGGAGGGGAGTGTGAGCAGCCACTATTTTGACAGCCCGCAAAAGACGCTGGACCGCCTTCAGGTTTACTGGAAGGTGCAGCGCTTCTTTGATAAGGAAAACATCCCCCTGGAGCCTTTCTACGGCCTGTGGATGATGTGCCGGAAGGAGGGTGGGGAAACCCTCCGGGTGGCCCGGGAGTTCTGCGCCCGGGAGTCCGTCTCCCGCTGGCAGCTCTGGCAGGGCTGCGCCAGACGTATCCTTAAAAAACGCCTCCGTATGGGGGTCCCGTACAATGCCTGAGGTGAGTGTCATTATGGTCTGTATGGGCAGTCCCCAGAAGCATCTGGAGGCCTGCCTGGAAGGGCTGCGGGCGCATACCGGCGTATCGTACGAGGTCTTGGTGGTGGCCTATCTCTGGCCGGCGCAGGAGAAGGAAGCCTTTGCCCAGGCGCATCCGGAAGTGACGCTGATTTTCTCCGATCAGACGCGCGGTTTCTCGGAGAACAACAACCTGGCGCTGCCCCGTGCCAAAGGCCGTTACTGCCTGGTGCTGAACGACGATACACGCATCGATATGCCCGTTGTGGATGCTCTGATGGCCGATTTCAAACGCTTGCCGTCCGATACAGCCGTCGTCTGCCCCTGCATCCGTCTGGCCGATGGCAGCCTGCAGACCTGCGGCCGCGCTCCCTGGACGCCGTTCCGCTATGCCCTGCATTATCTGCACCTGGTGAATGAAGCTAAACCCGGCCGCTGGAACTTGCTTCCGGAGTATCCCTCGGACCCTGCCTTGTTTAGGACTTTTACGCTCAATGGCGCGTGCTTTTTGATTCGGACCGATGTCTTCCGTTCGGTCGGTTGGTTCGATGAGCGTTTCTTCTTTACACCGGAGGATATAGCCCTGGGGCACCGGCTGAATGATTTCGGCTATTCCGTCTGGGCCGATGCCCGTATCTCCATTACCCACCTGGCCGGTGGCTCGGTGTCGCAGATGGAGCAGGCCATCAAGCCTGCCCGGGTCCGCGGGTCCCTGATCTTCTACGGGGAGCCGCTGCTGCTGAAGCTCTTTATCTGCGCGGTTGAGGCGCTTCGCTATGTCAAAAACGGCCTGGTGAAGCCGCGCACGGCCCATTCCGTGCTGATGCGCCGGACGGCCGCGAACGTCCTTCGGACGGTGTTCTCCCGCGAAACGCCGAAAGCGATTTTCCTTCGATTCAAGCCATGAAAAAGGTCCTTGTCATCATTGTAACATACAATGGACGGCACTGGTTGCAGCGCTGCCTGGGTTCGGTGCCCTCGGAGGCGGACCTGTACGTGTTCGACAATGATTCCACGGACGGATCGGCGGACTTTGTAGCGGCGCATTTCCCGCAAGCCAAGCTGGTTCGAAGCGCGGAAAATTTAGGATTTTCCATTCCGAATAATTTGGGGATGCGGTGGGCGCTAGACCACGGTTATGACTACGTGTATCTGCTGAACCAGGACGCCTGGCTGGAAGCCGGCGCGCTGGAAAAGCTGCTGGCTGCCGCCGAGGCCCATCCGGACTATGCCGTGCTGAGCCCCCTGCAAATGACCGACGGCTTTCAGGCCCTGGACGCCCAATTCGCCAAATGTCTTCCCCGCTCCTACGAAAACGCTCCTCTTGTAAGTGTGCCGCGCATAATGGCGGCGCATTGGCTCATTCCCGTGTCGGCAATCAGGCGCCTGGGACTTTTTGCCGCGGAGCTGTTCCCGCACTGGGGACAGGACGACGAGTGGTGCCAGCGGGCGTGCCTTGCCGGCCTGCAGGTGGGGGTGGTGCCTGGGGCGCGGGCGGTCCACGACCGGGCCCGGCGGGAAGAACCCCTGGAGACCCTGGTGAAACGGAACTATTACACCGCTTCGCTCCTGCATCTGACCGATGCCCGGCGGCCCCTCTGGATGCAATGGGCCTATGTGTGCCTGTTCACCCTGGTGAAGGCCCTGAAGTACCGTAGTTTCCTGCCTTTCAAGTATTTCCGCCAACTGCTGCGGCAGGGGAGCGCCGTGCGTGAGCAGCGCGCCTTCGTGCGTACACGTGCACATAACACGTGATTTATTTGCGATAACGCCCCGAAATGTGTAATTTTGCAAACTTTGTAAAATTTGAAGATTACACATTATGGCATTAGCAAATATTCTCAAGACTATTTTCGGTTCCAAAAGCGACAGGGACATGAAAGCCATCCGGCCCATCCTGGACCAGGTATTGAAACTGTACCCGGAAATCGATGGGCTTTCCAATGATGAACTCCGTGCCCGCAGCGCCGCCATCCGTGCGCACATCGCCGAAGTGGAGAAACCCTTTGAAGACCGCATCGCCGAAATCAAGGCGGAATTGGAAACCGACATCCCCGTATCCCGGAAAGAGAGCCTGGCTACGGAATCCGATAAACTGGTGAAGGACGAGGACGAAGCCATCGAAAAAGCCCTCCTGGAGGCGCTTCCGGAGGCTTTTGCCATCGTCAAGTCCACCGCCCGCCGCTTCGCCGGAAACGAAAGCGTGGAGGTGACCGCCTCCGATTTCGACCGGAAACTGGCGGCTGAAGGCCGGGATTTCGTGGAAATCACCGGACAGCCCGGCGAGGACGGAGCCAAGGCCATCTGGCACAACCATTGGGTGGCCGGCGGCAACGAAATTACCTGGGACATGGTGCATTACGACGTGCAGCTGATCGGCGGTATCGTCCTGCATCAGGGCAAGATCGCCGAAATGGCCACGGGTGAAGGTAAGACCCTGGTGGCCACCCTCCCGGTGTTCCTGAATGCCCTGGCCGGCAAGGGCGTGCACGTGGTGACCGTGAACGACTACCTGTCCAAGCGAGACTCCGAGTGGATGGGCCCCCTGTACATGTTCCACGGCCTGTCGGTGGATTGCATCGACAAGCACCAGCCCAACTCCGAGGCCCGCAGAAAAGCTTACAACTGCGACATCACTTTCGGTACCAACAACGAGTTTGGCTTCGACTACCTGCGTGACAACATGTGCATGAGGCAGACGGACCTGGTGCAGCGCAAGCACCATTTCGCCATCGTGGACGAAGTGGACTCCGTGCTCATCGACGATGCCCGTACCCCGCTCATCATTTCCGGCCCCATGGAGAAATCCTCCGGCGACGAGCAGTTCATGGAGTATCGTCCGTATGTGGAAAACCTGTACAACAAGCAGCGCGCCCTAATCAATACCACCCTGAACGAAGCCAAAAAGCTGATTGCGGACGGCAATGAAAAGGACGGCGGCTTGCTGCTGTACCGCTGCTACAAGGGTCTGCCCAAGTACCAGCCCCTGATCAAGTTCCTGTCGGAACCCGGCATGAAAGCCCTGATGCAGAAGACGGAAGCCTACTACATGCAGGACAACGAACGCGAGATGCCCACCGTGACGGATCCGCTGTATTTCGTGATCAACGAGGTGCTGAACTCTGTGGATATGACCGACAAGGGCCACGATACCCTGGCCCAGAGCGTGAGCGACCCCAACTTCTTCGTGTTGCCGGATATGGGCAGCGCCATCGCGGAAATCACCCACTCCGACCTCACGGCCCAGGAAAAGGCCGAAAAGAAAGACGCCCTGATGGAGGATTTCTCCCTGAAGAGCGAGCGTGTGCACACCGTGATCCAGCTTCTGAAAGCCTATGCGATGTTCACCAAGGACGTGGACTATGTGATTGTGGAAGGCAAGGTGAAGATCGTGGACGAGAGCACCGGCCGTATCATGGAGGGCCGCCGCTGGAGCGACGGTCTGCACCAGGCCGTGGAGGCCAAGGAAAACGTGAAGGTGGAAGCCGCCACGCAGACCTTCGCCACCGTGACGCTACAGAACTACTTCCGTATGTATCACAAGCTGGCCGGTATGACCGGTACCGCCGAAACCGAGGCAGGGGAGTTCTGGAGCATCTACAAACTGGACGTGGTGGTAATCCCCACCAATCGTCCCGTCATCCGTGACGACCAGGAAGACGTCATTTACAAGACCAAGAAGGCCAAGTTCAACGCCGTCATCGACAAGGTGGTGGAACTGTCCAAGGCAGGCCGCCCGGTGCTGGTGGGTACCACCGACGTGGAAACCAGTGAACTGCTGGCCCGCATGATGCGCATCCGCGGCATCACCGCCAATGTGCTGAACGCCAAGGAGCATGCCCGTGAGGCCGAAATCGTGGCCCAGGCAGGCCACAGCGGCCGCGTGACCATCGCCACCAACATGGCCGGCCGTGGTACGGATATCAAGCTGACCCCGGAAGTGAAGGAAGCCGGCGGCCTGGCCATCATCGGCACCACCCGTCACGATTCCCGCCGCGTGGACCGGCAGCTCCGAGGCCGTGCCGGCCGTCAGGGAGACCCCGGCAGCTCCTGCTTCTACATTTCCCTGGAGGACGACCTGATGCGGAAATTCGGTTCCGAGCGTATTGCCGGCGTGGTGGACAAGCTGGGCATGAAGGAGGACGAAGCCCTGGAAAGCTCCTGGCTGTCCAAGGCCATCGAAGGCGCCCAGAAGAAAGTGGAAGAGAACCACTTCGGCTGGCGCAAACGCACCCTGGAGTACGACGACGTGATGAACTATCAGCGTGAGGCCGTGTACGCCCGCCGCCGCAACGCCCTGTCCGGCGAACGCATTGAGATCGACGTCCAGAACATGATGACGGACACCGCCAACATCCTGGTGCAGCAGTCCGAGGGCATGAGCTACGAGGCCTTCGAGGAGTATGTCATCGGAAAACTGTCCATCGACCTGGGCTTTGACGCCGACTTCTTCGCCAACGCCAAGCCGAAGGAAATTGCCGAAAAGCTGGCTGCCCACATGCAGGAGGTGTACGAGCGCCGTATGAATACGATGATCGAGAAGGTGAATCCCGTGATCAAGACCGTGTACGAAAAGCAGGGCTCGATGTACGAGAACATCGCCATTCCCATCACCAACGGCAAGCGCCAGCTCACCCTGAGCGTGAACCTGAAGAAGGCCTACGAAAGCGAAAGCCGCGAGATTGCCAAGGCCCTGAGCCGCAGCATCGTCCTGTACTACATCGACGACAACTGGAAGCAGCACCTGCGCGACATGGACGACCTGCGCCAGAGCGTGCAGAACGCCGCCTACGAGCAGAAAGACCCGCTGGTGGTGTACAAGCTGGAAAGCTACAACCTGTTCACCGAAATGCTGGAGAAGCTGAACGAGGAAGTGCTGACCTTCCTGCTCCGCGCCTTCATCCCGCTGCGTGACGCCGCGGATGCCCGCGAAGCCCGTCCGGCCACCCAGCCCAACCGCAACCTGCAGCAGATGCGCCATACGGATCCTTCGCAGCTGTCCACCAACGGCGAGCAGCAGGCCCGCACCCCCGTCCGCGTGGACAAGCACGTAGGCCGCAACGATCCCTGCCCCTGCGGCAGCGGCTTGAAATACAAGAACTGCCACGGCAAAGGCATGGTATAAGCCTTTCCTGCCGGATAAAATGTTTTTGTCTTGGCTGAAGGCTTACTGCAGCGAAGCCTTCAGTTTCAGGATGCGGCGGACGCTTTCGTCGATGCGCGCTTCCGTAAGGGTGCTGTCCTGCTGGACGGCTTTCATTACTCCTTCAAATGCTTCCGTAAACACCTTGGGATCCAGGATGATATCGGCCCCGGCCTGCAGGCTGAGGACGGCGGCGGTGGCGCTGTCGTATTCGCGCGTGATGGCGCCCATGGCCATGGAATCGGTGATGATGATGCCGTCGAAGCCCAGTTCCTTGCGCAGTTTTTCACTCAGGATAATGGGGGAGAGGGTGGAGGGAACGCCCGAGCCGGTGACGCCCGGAGCGGCGATGTGGGCGGTCATGATCATGGGCACGCCGTCATCGATTCCGGCCTTGAAAGTGACCATCTCGCAGCCCAGCATTTCCTCCCAGGTTTTCAGGGTCTGGGCATAGCCGAAGTGGGTGTCGGTGCTGGTATCTCCGTGTCCGGGAAAGTGCTTAAGACAGCTGGCGACCCCGGCGTCCTTCAAGCCCTTCGCATAGCTCACCACCATCTTGGCTGCGAGCTCCGGATCCGAGGAAAAAGCCCGGGTTCCGATGACCGGATTCTTGGGATTGGTATTCACGTCGGCGACGGGAGCCAAGTCCACATCAAAGCCGTAACGTTTTAAGTATGTGCCGATTGTGTTGCCGCAATGATAGGCATTCTTCGGGTCTCCGCTTTTGCCGATGGCGCCCATAGACTCGAACTTCTCCACGGAAAAATTCGGGTTGTTGGCGATGCGGGCCACGCGGCTGCCTTCCTCGTCAATGTACAGGAGCGGCGCACCTGCAAGGGCTTTTAAACTGTCCCGAAAAGTGCTAAGTTGTGCTTCGTTATCAATGTTGTACGCAAAGAGGATAATGCCGCCAGCGGGGTACTCCCGGCTCACCTTTTTCATCTGCTCGTTCACCGCCTGGAGCTTGTAGCTGGCCAGCTGATCGTAGGTCTCCCACTTCAAGGCAACATTGTAGGATTCGGGCCGGATGCAGAAGAGCTGCCCCACTTTTTCCCGGAGGGTCATGCTGTCCAGCTGCGCCTGGATCAGGTCTTCTTCCACAGGGGCTTTGCTGGTTTTGGGAGCGCAGGCGACCAGGATCAAAAGGAGGCCGAAAAGGAGTCCGAAGGAATGGTTTTTCATGGCTTTTGGAATTTGTAGCAAAATTATATTGGGCCCGCAAAATATCCAAATAAAACTTCTTGATAAATTTTATTTATCAGTTTTGCGCCGAATCAGCCCGTTTTCTTTTGAAAACGACTGAAATTGTGTTACCTTTGCTTGGATATTCACTTTGCTGAAGCAAAAATTGAAGAATCGGGGTTCAAGGGTGATCATGCCGCCTGACGATAGGGGCGCCCTTGCGAGATGGTAGGAGGCCCTTCGGGGCAGGGAAGAAGCGAACCCGTCAGTGCCCGTTCTGGGAGTTTTGTACTCACAGGATAGGGAGGTAAAGTAGTGCTATATGCCTCGTTCATCTGCAAAATATTGGTTTGCCCTTCGCATTTTCAAGGGTATGGCCCAGTCCAAAAAGGACTTCGAAGAGGCCGGCGTCCGGACCTTCGTCCCCTACCGGGTGGAGGTGATCCCGGGCGGACGGTCCAGGCAAAAGCCGCTGGTGAGTTCGCTCATCTTCGTCTATGCATCGGCCGATTATGTGAAGGATTATGCCTTTACCCATACCCCGGGGGTGCGGTACTATCCGAACCTGGAAAAGGAAAGCCGGGAGCCCGGACGCATCCGGGACGAGGAGATGGAACCCTTCATGCGGGCAACTTCGCCGCTTTCGGACGATGTCCGCTACTTCGACAACGATGCGCCGGAATATCACAAGGGGGACGCCGTGCTCATTACCGAAGGGCAGTTCAAGGGGATGCAGGGCCATATTTTCCGGGTGGGCAAGGACCGGAAGGTGGTGGTGAGCATCCGGAATGTCTGCTCCCTCCTGATTTCGAACATTCCGCCGTCGTCCCTTTCCAGGGTGGACGGCGACCAGAAAAAATAGATTCCATGAAAAGAACCATTCTCATTACCGGTGGTGCCGGTTTTATCGGCAGCCATGTGGTCCGTCTCTTTGTGAACAAGTATCCGGAGTACCGGATCATCAACCTGGATAAACTGACCTATGCCGGGAATCTGGCCAACCTGCGCGATATTGAGGACCGGCCCAATTACCGCTTTGTCCGGATGGACATCTGCGACTTCGAAGGGGTGCTGGCCCTGCTGCAGGAGGAGCATGTGGACGGCATCATCCACCTGGCCGCCGAAAGCCATGTGGACCGCTCCATCAAGGATCCCTTCACCTTCGCCCAGACGAACGTGATGGGGACTTTGAGTTTGCTGCAGGCGGCAAAGGCGTATTGGGGGCCCATGGGGTATGTCATACCGAGCTATGTCATACCGAGCTCGGAGGGCGAGCGTATTCCCTGCCGGTTCTACCATATTTCCACCGACGAAGTGTACGGCGCGCTGGAAATGACGCACCCGGAGGGCATTGAACCGCCGTTTACCACGAAGGCGTCCAGCGGAGAGCATCATCTGGCGTACGGGGAGAAGTTCTTTACGGAGGAACTGAAGTACCAGCCGCATTCCCCGTATTCTGCCGCCAAGGCTTCGTCCGACCACTTTGTGCGGGCCTTCCACGATACCTTTGGCCTGCCGACGATTGTCACGAACTGCTCCAACAACTACGGCCCCTACCAGTTCCCGGAGAAGCTGATTCCGCTGTTTATCAACAACATCCGGCACCGCAAACCGCTGCCGGTCTATGGCAAGGGCGAGAATGTGCGTGACTGGCTGTACGTGGAGGACCATGCCCGGGCCATCGACCTGATTTTCCAC
>CACYHZ010000038.1 GCA_902774345.1 uncultured Bacteroidia bacterium
CTTTTGCTTTCCTCAAGGGAAATCGCTATTTTTGTTCCGCACTAAAATTGTTAGCCTTATGAACTGTCCGTCTGCCTTTGATATCACTACCGCCAAGTGGGGCGAGGTGAAAGAAACCGAACATTACGATGTGGCCATTCTGCCCTGGGGGGCTACGGAGCCGCACAATTATCACCTGCCGTACTGCACGGATATGTTGTCGTCGGCGGCCATTGCCTGCGAGGTGGCGGCGGCGGCGAAGGGGCAGGGGATACACGCCATGGTGCTGCCGGGGATGCCGCTGGGTTCGCAGAATCCGGGTCAGACGGACCTTCCTTTCTGCCTGCATTTCAGTCAGGCTACCCAGACGGCCGTGCTGGTGGATATCGTGAAGTCGCTGAAGCGGCAGGGTATCGACAAGTTATTGATTATCAACGGGCACGGCGGGAACAGTTTCTTCAAGGGCGCCATCCGGGACTTGCTGGCCGAAGACCCTTCCTTCTTCATCTGCGTGAGCGAATGGTACACTGTTTTGCCGCATAAGGATTACTTCGAGGAAAGCGTGGACGACCATGCCGGCGAGCAGGAGACCTCGGTGATGCTGCACTACTATCCGGACCTGGTGCGGATGGACCTGGCAGGAGAGGGGAAAAGCCGCCCGTCGCCCATCGAGGGGCTGAATACCAAGGTGGCCTGGCATCCGCGCAACTGGAGGCAGACCACCGACGATACGGGCATCGGCAATCCTTTCAAGGCTTCGGCCGAAAAGGGACGCCGCTATGCAGAGGCCGTCGTGGAACGATATGTCCGTCTGCTGGCGGATTTGGTGAAGGCTGCACCCTGCGGTAAATAGGAAAAACTCCGGACGAACTTTTCAGGCCGGATCCGAAGAATCGGATGCGGCCTCTTTTTTTCTTGCTCAACAAGGGTGAAGGGCGAGAACGCGGAAGGTAGTAAGTATTAGATTATTAAGAACTTTTAATATTATCTTGTCCTGCTAAAACTTGCAAAAGTGAAAAATAATAGGCATTTTTGAAGAACATACAATAACACTAAAGCTCATGAGAAGCAAATTTCTAGCGTTCCTTGCAGCAGGGGTTGCCGTTCTGGCATTGTCCTTCTGCTCCATTCCGGACGCGTTTGCGCAAGGCAAGATCACCGTCGAGGGTACCGTCCTGGACGAGTTGGGAGAGCCTATGATTGGCGCGGGCGTCCTGGTGAAGAACACAGTTATCGGCGTCATCACGGACCTGGATGGTCATTACTCCATCACGGTAGATGCCGCTGCCGGCGGTGGTATTCTGGTTTTCTCCTCCCTCGGATACGAGGATCAGGAAATCCCTGTGAACAGCCGCACGGAAATCAATGTGCAAATGCAACTCCAGTCAACTTCCCTGGACGAGGTTGTGGTGGTAGGTTACGGCACCCAGAAGCGTGAATCCGTGGTAGGTTCCATCTCCACGGTGGACGCCTCCAACCTGAAAGTGCCTTCCGCCCAGCTGTCCTCCGGTCTGGCTGGACAGCTTTCCGGCGTGGTCGCGGTCCAGAAGACCGGTCAGCCGGGTTCCAGCAGCGCGGACTTCTACATCCGCGGTGTCTCGTCCTTCCAGGGCACGGTGACGCCGCTGGTGCTGGTGGACGGCGTGGAACGTGATATCGACCTGGTGGATACCGACGATATTGCCTCCTTCTCCATCCTGAAGGATGCATCGGCCTCCGCCGTGTACGGTGTGCGAGGCGCTAACGGCGTTATCCTCATCACCACCAAAAAGGGTGATGTGGGCCGCCCGAAGGTGAATCTGCGCAGTGAGACCGGTATCACCCAGCCGCTCATCATGCCGCAGTTCGTGAATTCGGAACAGTTCGCCACCATGTACAACTGGGCCCGTCTTTCCGGCGGTGATACCAGGTACTATTCCGACTCCGACATTGAAATGTATCGCACGCACGCGGACACGGACCTGTATCCGGATGTGAACTGGATGGACCAGATGTACCGCAAGCTGGCCGCCAACCAGCGTGTGAACGTTTCGGTGAGCGGTGGTTCTGACGTGGTGCGTTACTTCGTGTCCGGCAGCTACTTCACGGAAAGTTCCATTTTCAAGAATGCAGGAAACATCTACGACTACGACTCGTCCATCAGCTACGACAAGTTTAACTTCCGTGCCAACGTGGACATCAACCTGACGGAGTCCACGGTCCTGAGCCTGAATCTGGCGAACATCTACGAGACGCGCGTATCTCCTGGTACAAGCACCAGCACCATTTGGAGCTGGGCCTTCTCCACCTCGCCTAACGCAGTGCCTTACCAATACTCCGACGGAACCATCTCGCGTCCTTCCGGTACCAACGAGAACCCCTGGAACCTGTTGGTGCACACGGGTTATTATGAATCCTTTACCAACAGTGCCCAGTCGGTGATCGGCCTCTCGCAGGACTTCGGCAAGCTGTGGGATCCCCTGCAGGGCCTGACGGCCAATATCAAGTTCTCCTGGGACGCCTGGAACTACCAGGCCCAGGGCCGTACCAAGACGCCTCGCCAGTACCATGCTACCGGCCGCGACGAAGACGGCAACCTGATCCTGGGTGAGCCTGTGGTGGAAGGTTCCTCTTCGCTGTCCTATTCGGCCTCCGGTTCCTCCTCCATGAATACCTACCTGGAGGCTTCCGTGAACTATTCCAGATTGTTCGGCGGCATTCACCGCGTGGGCGCCATGATCCTTTACAACCACTCGATCAAGCGTACCACCCTGGGCGGCAGCGCCACCACTTCGCTCCCTTATAAGAACCAGGGTGTCGCCGGCCGTGTCACCTATGCTTTGAAAGACCGCTACTTCGCGGAAGTGAACATCGGTTACAACGGTTCCGAAAACTTCGCCCCGGGCCACCGCTTCGGTTTCTTCCCGGCTTTCAGTGCCGGTTATATGATCTCCGAAGAAGATTTCTGGAACCCCATCAAGAACACCGTGAACATGTTCAAGTTCAAGGGTTCCTACGGTAAGGTGGGTAACGACCAGATCGGCGGCGACCGCTGGCTGTACCTGCCCACGATCATTACCGGCAACTATGCTACCCTGGGTGAAACGGGCAGCAATGGCGGCTATGGTCTGGCAATCGGCCGTCCCGAGAACCTGAACTTCTCCTGGGAAGAGGAAACCAAGCTGAACCTGGGTGTGGAATTCGAGATGTGGCGCGAACTCCGCGTGATGGTGGACTACTTCGACTCCCATCGTACCGGCATCCTGATGCTCCGCGGCGGTCTGCCCGGCATCGCCGGTCTGCAGAACAGCAGCAAGCTCCCTTACGTGAACGTGGGTGAAACCCGCAACAGAGGTGTGGATATGTCTCTGGAATGGCACAAGCAGATAGGAGAACTGTTCCTCACCGGTCGCGGCAACTTTACCTACAACCGCAACTGCCTGGTTAACAACGACGAACCCGACTGGAAGTACAAGTACCAGAACCGTATCGGCAAGCCGTACGGCGTGGGCGCCGCCCAGCCTTGGGGCCTCTTGGCCGTGGGCCTGTTCCAGAGCGAGGAAGAAATTGCCAACTCTCCCAAGCAGACCTTCGGCGAATACCGCGTGGGTGATATCAAGTATCAGGATATCAACGGTGACGGCCGCATCGACGCCGACGATAGAATCTACCTGGGTTACACCACCCTGCCTGAAATCACTTACGGTTTCGGCCTCAATGCCGAATACAAGGGCTTCGACATCGGTGTCTTCTTCCAGGGTATCGGAAACGTGAACTTCTTTGTGAGCGGTTCCTCCCTCTCTTCGCCCTTCTCTTCTACCGCTATCGAAAGATCCGCCGTCCAGCGCGACGTGTGGGACAACGGCTGGGACCGCCTGACCAACAACGGCGAAGACCTGAGCCGGGCCTCCGAGGCTGTATATCCGCGTCTGTCCATCGGTTCGGCCGCCGGTTCGTCCAACAACAGCCAGACCTCTTCCTGGTGGCAGCGTGACGGGTCCTTCATCCGTCTGAAGAACTTCGAGGTGGGTTATTCCCTTCCCAAGAAGGTCATGGGCCGCGTGAGCTTCATGCAGAGCGTGCGCTTCTACCTGTCGGGAAACAACCTTCTCACCTTCTCCAAGTTCAAACTCTGGGATCCTGAGCAGGGTGGCGGACAGGGTGCTTCCTATCCGAACAACCGCGTCTATTCCATCGGCCTCAACATTAACTTCTAATGGACTGGGAATATGAAAAAGACATTATATATACTGATGATCGCCGCCGCGGCTGTACTGGCCGCCTCCTGCGACAAGTTCCTGGACCGTCAGGAAGATGAACAGCTCACTGAGGAAAAGATCTGGGCTTCGTTCAACTACACCCGGCAGTACTTCTTCAACTGCATGGGTTACCTGCCGAATGACGCCACCAACTTCTACAGCAGCGTCCCTTACTTCGGCGCCACCGACGAGGCTTCCATGACCTGGAACTATTCCTACCGCTATATCAACTTCGGCTCGTGGAACGCCACCACGGTGCCCAACGACTATTTCAACCATCGCTACCAGTGCATCCGCGACTGCAACATCTTCCTGAAGAACGTGATGAATTGCTCGGATCCCGTGCTGGAAGCCGATTCTGCCCGTCAGAAGCAGTTGGAACTGTGGTATGCCTGTGTCCGCTGGGCCCGTGCCTATACCTACTTCCTCCTGATGCGCGACTACGGTCCCGTGTTCCTGGTGGGCGACGAACTGATGGACTTCACTGCCTCCACGCAGGAACTCCAGCGGCCGCGTGACCCCTGGGAGGCTTGCGTGAAGTATGTGGTGGACGAAATGACCTGGTGCGCGGAGAATCTGCCCGCAACGCAGACCAGCGCCAACCTGGGCCTGCCCACCCGCGGCGCCGCCATGGCCGTGATCTCCCGCCTGCAGCTGTACAGCGCCCGTCCGCTGTTCAACGGTGCCACCCTGTACCGTACGGTGCGTAACCCTGACGGCACGGACTTGTTCCCGACCGAAGCCGATCCCCAGAAGTGGGTGGTGGCCGCCCAGGCCGCCCGTCGCGTGATGGACCTGAACGTGTACCAGCTGTACAAGGACGAGAAGAAACCCGATAATCCTTACCTTAATTATTATGGCATCTTCCAGCAGAACTGGAACGATGAAATCATTTACAGCGGCGGTGGTTACCAGGATCGCTGGACGCTGGGCATCCACACGACGCCTACGGACATCGCTACCGGTTCCGCATACGGCGGTTGGGGTCCCACCCAGTCTGCAGTAGATGCCTATGCCATGGCCAACGGCCGTTATCCGATTACCGGCTACGACCGCGCCGGCGCTCCGCTGGTGGATTCCCGTTCCGGCTATCCTGCCGCCGACCGTGAATTCGACCTGGCTTCCGTGGTGAACCCGTTCCTGCGGGCCCTGGATTGCTCCGAGGCGGATGCTACCTCCAGTTCCCCGCGTATGTATGCCAACCGCGAACCCCGCTTCTACGTGACCGTGTATTTCCCCGGAACCGGCTGGAAGCACGGCGAGTCCGTGGGCCGGGCCTTCTTCGGCAACGGCATGAAGGGCCACACCACCCACGACTATCCCATCACCGGTTATCTGGTGAATAAGTGGTACGACCATACCCTGGATTCCTACCAGGGCCAGTGGGGCAACATTACCTTCCCCACCTATCGTTACGCCGAAATCTACCTGAACTACATCGAGGCTGTCCTGGAATGCCAGAAGGCCGGTGTTTCCGGTGAAGGCGTGGATCTGAACAAGGCCATGAGCTGCTGGGACGAACTCCGCGCCCGCAGCGGCATGCCTCCCATCTCCGAGGTCTATCCCGGCGCTTCCATCGATGAACTCATCGACCTGGTTCACCGCGAGCGTCAGGTGGAGCTGGCCCAGGAAGGCCACCGCTACTTCGACACCCACACGTGGATGATTGCCACCGACGTGTGCAACGGACCGGTCTATGGTCTGGATACGGATGTGGTGGGCAGCATTTCCGCTACTTCGGCCCCGGCCGAACTGTGGAAGCGCAAAGTGGTGGAAACCCGCGTATTCCGCCCGCAGCACTACCTCTATCCTTTCCTGCAGCGTGAACTGGACCGTAACAAAGTCCTGACCCAAAACTATGGATGGTAAACCGCTAATCCTCTAGAACGATGAAAACAATGATCAAATACCTGGTTCCCGCAGTGCTGGCCCTGTTGGCCGCCACTGCCTGTGAGGACCACCGTTCCGACTACATGGAAGAGTTCCAGACCATGGTTTACTTCCGCAACGGCGGCGAGCAGGAACTGAGCCTGTTCCGTACCGGCGAGGAGGGTCTGTACCAGATTCCCGTGTGCAAGAGCGGCCGCAACCTGAGCGGCGAAATCAGCGCCGTCATCATCCCCTTCGACGATGCGCAGATTTCTATGTACAATATAACTTACGAAACCAAGTACAAACTGGTCCCTCCCACGTGCTATCAGTTCGTGGATCAGGACGGCGCCGCACTGCCGGTGCAGACCAGCGTGGAAATGGATTTCGGGGCTTCGGATGCCTATAAGGTGGTTTCCCTGAGCGTCAACACCAATAAGGTGAGCGCCCTGCAGGAGGCCGATCCCGACTCCGAGTACGTGCTGGCCTTCCAGCTGTTCTCCGGCGGAAAGGTTTCGTCCGACATCAACTTCATCCTGCTCAGGCCTTCCATCGAAGTGCCGCTGCTGAGCCTCCTTACTTCCGGTGAGGAACCGCACAAGTACACCCCGGCCAGCCAGGAGAAGGAGACCTACAAGAATACCGTCTCCCTGAATATGGAAGAGAACCGCTGGAATTTCTCCTGCACCCTGGAGGTGAAAGATGCCGAGTGGCTGCAGCGGTACAATCTGTCCAAGGGTACCCAGTACGAACTGCTGCCCGCCAGCATGTATGAACTGCCCGCGACCCTGCTCAACTTTACCGAGGGGAACACGGAAGTGAACTTCGACATTACCGTTATCCGGAACGATATGGAAATGCTGAAGGAGTACGCCCTTCCCGTGGAGCTGGTGTCCTGCAGCAAGACCGAGTTCAAGATTGACGATAAGAAGAACGTGTACGTGCTGGTGCTGCGCCTGGATCCTGACCAGATTACCATCACCGAGGATATGGTTTCCGTGAGCTCCCAGGCTCCCGGCGACGGTGGCGGTGCTCCGGCCCTGGTGGACGGCGACGTGCTCACTTACTGGCACTCCGTTTACTCCAGACACAACGGCGATCCCATCTACGGCGAGTATGTGGACATCGCCCTCAAGACCCCGCTGAAGTCCGTCGTGTTCAGCTATTGCACCCGTTCCCAGAACAGCAACGGCGTTCCCGTGTGCGTAGCCATCTGGGCCCGCAACGAGCAGTCCGAAGACTGGGTCCAGCTGGGCGATGAAATCGAAACCGACGAGATGTTCAATGCCGGTACGGCCCAGTGGGTCACCCTGCCCGTCCGGACGGCGGCCCAATCGTTCCGCTACATCCGCTTCTCAGTGCTGAAGGCGAACCCGCGTGAGTCCGGCGACCTGCGCGACCAGTCCACCACGCACTTTACTTCCCTGTCCGAACTTCAACTTTATGGAACAAACTAAAAGGCCATGAAAAGAATCATCAGAATATTTGCGGTCCTTGCCCTTGGCGCAGCATTTTCCTGCGTCAAGGAAAGCAAGGAGACGCTCGCTCCTACCTTCCAGATCGATATGAACCAGTACGGTTCCATCGTCCTGGAGCAGTACAAGCAGGTGGCCTTCATCCCGGTGACCACCAACGTCTCTGAGACCGACTGGTCCATTGTTACATCGGCAAGCTGGTGTAAGGCTTCCCGCAGCATTTCGGCCGAAAAAGGCATTATGATTGCGGTGGAGGCTAACGACAATAAAGAACAGATGCGCCAGGCCCAGGTGCACGTGAAAGCCGCGGACAAGGAGTACAAGCTCATTGTCTCCCAGTTCGGTTACGGCCCTGCCATCTTGGTCAGCAATGTCACTGTGGGGCCGGAAGGCGGCCAGGTGTATATGGACGTGGCGGCCAACATCCCCCTGAACGAGAGCCTCATCGCCAAGCCCGACTACAACAAGGAGGACGGCGAGAACTGGATCCACTTCGTGGGAATCGAGGAAGGGACCAAGGGGTTTGCTTCCACCCGTTTCATCTTCGACGTGGCCACCAACGAACTTCCTGACCAGCGTGTCGCTACGGTTTCCGTAAAGGCGCTGCAGACCCAGGACAGCAAGGCCGACACCAAGTGCACCATTACCCAGAACAGCATCGACGTGTCCGATCCTACGGTCTTTACCGACCAGAAGATCTCTGTGATATCTGTTTCCGCGAACCAGGACGACCCGTATTACAGCGGTGGTCCCAGTGCCCTGTGCGACGGCAACTATGGTACCTTCTACCATTCTCCTGCCGGCAAGGGCCAGACAACCTTCCCGATTATCTGGGAGTTCGAACTGGGCGGCGGCGATCGCGTGGACTACATCAACGTGATGCACCGCGGCTCCGGCTCCGGTAACGGCACGCACGGCCGCGGCCAGCTGGGCACGTTCAAGGTGTATGCCAAGTACAGCAGCGCCGAACCCTACACCCTGGTGCAGGTCTTCGACTTCGGCGGCAACGGCGGTTACCAGACCGCCTGGCTGGACCAGCCTATCCAGGATGCAGTTTCCGTGATGTTCGAAATCCTGGACGACGCCGATCCCAACCACAGCGAGGACGAAGGCAGTGACGGCCAGTACGTCTGCACCGCGGAGGTCGAGTTCTTCACCACCAACCGCAGCGAAGTGAACTCCTGGATTGACAAGATCTTCACCGACCGTTCCTGCTCCGAGCTCAAGAGCGGCGTTACCAAGAAGGAGATTATCCAGATGAATGCGGTATCCCCGTATCTGGCCTCCAAGGTGGCTATCCCGCTGTTCAACGGCACCTACGACGAGAACGAAAAGGACTTCCGCATCCACAGCTATGAGCCTTATTCCGACAACCGTGTGAACCGCGCCCTGGTGATGCAGCTCTATTCGGCCATGAACAACCCCACCGGTATTCAGGTGCAGTCTGGCCAGGACATCATCGTGTGCGTGGACCAGATTCCTGCCGGCCAGACGGTTTCGCTGGCTGTGTACGGTGAGGAATCCGAATACGGCCCCAACTACGGCGGCGCCGGCGAGAACGAAGGCTACAACCAGAACACCCTGCTTTCGGCCGGTGTGAACAATGTCCGCATCAACGCCGACGGTATGGCCTATATCATGAATACCGTTCCGATGGAGAACAGGGAAGACCTGGCCAACTTCAAGAACGTGAAGGTGCACATCCTGCCTGGTTGCGGTACTGTCCAGGGTTACTTCGACCCTGCCCGTCATTCCGACGAGCGTTACAAGGAAATCCTGAACCGCTGCACCTATAAGTACTTCATGGTGAAGGGCGAGAAATGCCTGTTCCTCTTCCATAAGAATCAGCTCCAGTCCGACTTCCCCAACAGTATCCGGGGCGGCATCGAGGCCTGGGACAATCTGGTGAGATGGGAACTGGAACTGATGGGCCTGGACAAGGTTAAGTGGTTCAACAACCACATGATGGCCGTTACATCCTCCAACCCGGACGTGTATATGAACGCCACCAACCGCCGTGTCCAGTTCAACCAGAGCACCATCAGCTGGATCTGCTCCGCCGAAAGCCTGCTGGAGCCCGGCGAAGGTCCCGGCGTGTGCAACATCTGGGGTCCCGCCCACGAAATGGGTCACGTGAACCAGATGGCCATCAACTGGCGTTCCACTACGGAGAGCTCCAACAACCTCTTCTCCAACTATGCCAACTACAAGCTGGCCGGCTCCGAGTATTACAAGACGCGCTGGTCCCGTGGTGACAAACTGGAGAAACTGGCCAAGGACTATGCTATCAGCCGTCCCTGGGCCATCCTGGGCGATGGCAGCTACCAGGGCGAGGATCCGTCCCTGCATATGCGAATGAACTGGCAGCTTTGGAACTATTACCACGTCTGCGGCTACAAGGAGGACTTCTTCCCGGCCCTGTTCAATTATTTCCGCAACGGTCACCAGATGCCCAACCAGGCTGCTCCCAGCTATTATGGCCGGGCCGAAGACGCCGGCGCCTGCCAGCTGGAATACTACGAGGCCTGCTGTATCGTGGCAGGGGAAGACCTCACCGACTTCTTCGATGCATGGGGCTTCTTCCGCACCATCGACCAGACCTATTCCCAGTACGGCGATACGAAGTACCTGGTCACCGACGTGATGATCAATGCCTCCAAGGCCCGTGTCCGCGATATGAAGCTTCCGAAGGCTGCTCCAATCCAGTATCTGGAGGACCGTACCAAGCACGGCGGCGAAACTTACAGCCAGATGGGTCACTTCTCCCAGTTCAAGGACAAGAAACCCATTACCAAGTCTCCCAAGTACGAGCTTAACGGCAATACGGTTTCCCTGACGGACTGCGATGAAGCAGTGGCCGTAGAGGTGCGCCAGGGCAGTTCGTTTGCCGGCCAGCTCCGCTACTTCTCCAATATGTTCAGCTTCACGCTTCCCAGCAACATCAACCTGAGCAACAACTCCCTGTGGGCGGTCCAGGCCGATGGTACCCGTGTGGCAGTGACGAAGAAATAATCTAAAGAGGAACGCTGATGAAAAGAATTTACATAACTCCCGGACAGCGTCAGTTGGGTTTGGACCTTGAAGACACTCTTCTGGTCCTGACCTCCCTGAAAACCGGGTCCAACAGTGAATCCGATATGCTCCTCAACGACACCTATGAGGATGATTCCGATATGTGGGGTTCCATTTAATGCAGGAGGAGCAGCTATGAACAGATTCAAGTATTCAGTTATCGCCTTCGCCCTTGTGGGGCTTACGGCTCTTTCCTGTGCCAAAAAGGCAGAGGAGGAAGTACCTGATGTCCGGCCCGAGCCGACTTCTTCGTCCATCCAGGCCTATATTGTCCAGGCCCCGGAATCCGACGCCACCAAGACCGATTATACGATTGATGACGTGAACAAGAGGGCGTTTTTCACCTGGGTGGATGGGGACCATATTGATGCCACCGTCGCAAAAGGCGATGTCCTGTCCTATGTGGTCTTCACCAAGCAGGCCGATACGCAGGAGCAGGAAAACGTCTTCATCGACGGTCAGCTGCAGGGTCAGCCCACGCTGTCCGAGCGTGCCGGTTATGCCCTGTCCGGTTGGGCCTTCTATCCTTCCCGCGTCTCTCCGGAGGCCCTGAATGGAGGCTATATCGCCGACTGGAGTTTCGAAAGCGGCGCTTTTAAGCTGGATCTTCCGGTTTCCTTCATTAGGCCTAATGCAAAGCCGCTGGCCACTATCCCGATGGTGGGAAGAACCGATGCGGAAGGGAAGTACGCATTCACCCAGCCGGTGGGCGTACTGGCCGTTACGGTGAAGAACCTGCCGATGGAGGCGGATTTCATCTCCCTTCACAGCGAAACCGCAGCCCTGGCCGGCAGTTTTGACCTGGTGGGCGAGATTCCGTCTATTGCTGTCCGTCAGGCAGCCGCCGACGTGGAAAAAACCGTCGTCCAGCATTTCTCCGGCCTGGAGGGAGAACATACGTTCTATTTTGCCGTTCCGGTGGGTGATATTCCTTCCGGCCTGGTCCTTACCGTAGGATCCTCTTCCAATCCGGATCTCCAGATGTCGCGCCAGACCACCAAGGCTCTTACCATTCCGCGCGGCAACATCATCAAGACCTATCCGCTGGTCTTCGAACCGGTGGACCAGCAGTGGGCGGAGTGTGGAACTGCCACATTTAAGGACGATTTCCTGTGGAAGAACAATTCGGCTTTTACTTCTGTAACTTCCGTTACGGTCACTTTGGAGCGCAGCGGACTGAATCCGAACAAATACCGTATCAACAATCCTTATGTCGTAGCAAGTGCGCAGGTAGAATATACCCCGATCGATCCGGATCCTTACTTCGTATTCCTGATAGGGGAGAATGGGGCCATTTCTTATACCGATTGCCAGACTGGTCTGGAAGATCAGAACGGTTATCCCATGAAATTGGTCATGTCCGGAAGCAGCAGGGTGGTATCGTCCCAGAAGACTGGTGACTTTTACGAACTGATATTCAGTTCCCGCTACTCTCTGTACACTCCGGATGCCGGCCCTTCCGGTGAGTATTGGACCAAGAGTGATGTCATTCATCTGATGGCCAACGTGGAAGAAACCTTCACCAAGGTGCTGGACGGTACGTTCATCGATGAAAAGATGTGGGGTCTGCATGGATGGGGCAGCGAGCGCGTGAACATCGAGCTTTATGCGAGTGATCAGATTACCGGTCACTACCGTGTTCCCAATCCCTATCTGGTAGCCAAGGATCATTTCAATTACACCACATATGTGGAGGGCATTACCGGAGATGATTACCTGGACTTCACCATTGAGAGTGGTGACGCAGTGCGTTTTGTAACTTTCCAGGCCGGTATTGAAGACAGAGCATCCGGCGGTTTCGCCTTACGGGTCTTCTATCCTTCCGACTATGGAACTTATTCCACTGCCTTGGCAGGAAATCTTGTTGCTTCCTATCGCAGCGATGACCTTCCGGCCGAAGTGGAACTGTATCCCATCTATGTGGATGTTGCCGCGGGAACGGGTGAAACAGGCAATAAGTACACCGATCAAGGTTCCATGAGGG
>CACYHZ010000039.1 GCA_902774345.1 uncultured Bacteroidia bacterium
CCTTATTCCACCAGTTTCTTGTACTTGAAGCGCTTGGGTTCGGCGTCCGGGCCCAGACGCAGTTTGCGGTTGGCTTCGTATTCCTGGTAGTTGCCCTCGAAGAAGACCACCTTGCCTTCGCCTTCGTAGGCCAGGATGTGGGTGGCGATGCGGTCCAGGAACCAGCGGTCGTGCGAAACCACCACCGCGCAGCCGGCAAAGCCGTCCAGGCCTTCCTCCAGCGCGCGGATGGTGTTCACGTCCACGTCGTTGGTGGGCTCGTCCAGCAGGAGGACGTTGCCTTCGTCCTTCAGCGTGAGGGCCAGGTGCAGGCGGTTGCGTTCGCCGCCGGAAAGGACGCCGCACTTCTTCTCCTGGTCGGCGCCGGAAAAGTTGAAGCGGGACACCCAGGCGCGGGCATTCACGTCCCGGCCGCCCATCCGTACCCATTCGGAGTTCCCGGCGATGGTTTCATACACCGTCTTGTCCGGGTCAATGGAGCGGTGCTGCTGGTCCACATAGGAGATTTTTACGGTATCGCCCATTTCGATGGTGCCGCTGTCGGGCTGTTCGATGCCCATGATCAGGCGGAAAAGGGTAGTCTTTCCGGCGCCGTTCGGGCCGATGACTCCCACGATGCCTGCCGGCGGCAGTTCGAAGGAAAGGTGTTCGAACAGCAGTTTGTCGCCATAGGCCTTGGACACATCGTTGAAGACGATGACCTTGTTGCCCAGATGCGGACCGTTGGGAATGTAGATTTCCAGATTGGCCTCCTTCTGTTTGGCATCGGCCGAAGCCAGTTTCTCGTAGGCACCCAGACGGGCCTTCTGCTTGGCCTGGCGGGCCTTGGGGGCCATCCGGACCCACTCCAGTTCCCGCTCCAGGGTCTTCCGGCGCTTGCTTTCGGCCTTCTCTTCCTGCGCCAGGCGCTTGGTCTTCTGCTCCAGCCAGGAGCTGTAGTTGCCTTTCCAGGGAATGCCCTCGCCGCGGTCCAGTTCCAGGATCCAGCCGGCCACATTGTCCAGGAAGTAACGGTCGTGGGTGACGGCGATCACCGTTCCCTTATACTGTTGCAAATGCGCTTCCAGCCACTGGATGGACTCGGTGTCCAGGTGGTTGGTGGGTTCGTCCAGCAGCAGCACGTCGGGCTCTTTGAGCAGCAGGCGGCACAGGGCCACGCGACGGCGTTCGCCGCCGGAGAGTTCCTTGATCTGCTGGTCCGGCGGCGGGCACTGCAGGGCATCCATCGCCCGTTCCAGCTTGGCGTCAATCTCCCAGCCGTCCTTCTGGTCGATGAGTTCGGTCAGTTCTCCCTGCCGCTCGATGAGGCGGTTCATCTCCGCATCGTCCATGGGCTCCATGAATTTCATGGAGATGTCGTTGTACTCCTGCAGGATGTCCATCACTTCCTGAACGCCCTCCTGAACCACTTCCAGCACGGTTTTCTCCGGATCCATCTGCGGCTCCTGCTCCAGGTAGCCCACGCTGTAGCCGGGGGCCCACACCACTTCGCCCTGGTAGGATTTCTCTACGCCGGCGATGATTTTCAGGAGCGTGGATTTACCCGAGCCGTTCAGACCGATGATCCCGATCTTGGCTCCGTAATAGAAGCCCAGCCAGATGTCTTTGAGAATGACTTTGTTGTTGTGGGGGAGCACCTTGCTCACCCGGTTCATGGAGAAGATGATCTTTTCGTCGGCCATAGCTTTGTGTATTTCACACAAAGATAATGATTAATTCTCCCGGAACAAATCCCGCGCGGGCAGTTGGTCGCTGAAGCGGCTGCGGAGGTTCTGGCACAGGGCCGCCGTGTTGCGGGTGAAACGGGACCCGCGCCAGGTGGATGTGTTGGTCACCAGCACCCAGCATTCGCCGTCGGGATAGACTTTGATCAGGGCCGATGTCCCCGCGAACGAGCCCGTCCGCGTCCATTCGCCGCTGGGACGGCAGTCCACCCAGCCCAGGCCGAAGGTGTCGTCGTCGAAATAGGTGGTCATCTGACGTACGGAGAAGGGGTCCAGGATGTCGGGAACCGGGCCCCGGCCGTCGGTGGCGCAGACCAGCCGGGCCAGTTCCGGAGTGGTACCGATCCAGCCTCCGGCGCCGTACAGGCCCGAAATGTAGTTGCCGCCATAGCAGCGTTCCACCGACGCATACTTGCCGTCGAAGGAAGGGCAGGGCGTATCGTCGGGCTGGGTGAAGTAGCGGCTTTCGCCGGGAAGGCGGTCCTTCAGGTAGTTTCCTCCCAGGTCGAAGCCGGAGCAGAGGGCCGGAGCGAACACCTCCTGCTGCATGAAGTCGGCATAAGACATCCCGGAGACCTTTTCGATGATGAGTGAAAGCAGCAGGTAGCCGAAGTTGGAGTACTCCTGGTCGCTGCCGGGTTCAAAGGCCAGCCGGCGGGCCACTTCCTTTCGCACCACCAGGTCCGGGGATGGGGGCTGGGACAGTCCGTGATTCCGCATGAAGGTGAGGGTGCTGAACATGACGTCGCCGCCCCGGCTGGAGAAGCCGCCCTGGTGGCGCAGCAGGTGCTCCACCGTCATCAGGTAGTAATTGTCGTCCCGAATATAGGCGTCATATTCATTCAGAACGCCCAGCGGGCCGAAAACAGGCGTTTCCAGAAACACCTTGCCCTGCTCCTGGAGGCGCATGATGCCGATGGCCGTGAGCAGTTTGGACACGGAGGCCAGGCGCAGGCGGGTCCCGGGGGTCATGGGCGTAGCGGCATCGGCCTTTCCATAGCCCCGGGCATAGAGGAGGGAATCGTTCCGGACGATGCTCAGCGACACCCCCTGCAGGTTCCAGAAGGTCATGAAACTGTCCACCACCTGGTCCATCACCGGCAGGGAAGAAAGCGCATTACTGAGGCTGTCGTTCAGGTTCGTGACCCAAAGGGGCTCGATTTCCACTGCTGCGGCCGGCAGGTCAGGGTCTTCCTGGCCGCGCAGCAGGAGCCAACTGCCGGCCCCCGCCAGAATGACCAGGGCCAGCACCAGCCGTATGAGCTTGCGGGCGGGCAATTATTTTCGGATCAGGCCGGCCCGGCGGCCGAAGTCAATGATGTAGTCGGCCGTGCCTTCGATGCCCAGCACGGAACTGTCCAGGCACAGGTGGTAGTTGGAGGCCTGCCCCCATGCGCCGAACGTATAGAAATTATAGTAGGTCTCGCGCGTGTGATCCTTGCGGTGCATCAGCTTTTCGGCCTGTTCGGCGCTCAGCTTCTCACTCTTCATCAGGCGCTGGATGCGGTACTGTTCCGGACCGGAGATGAAGACGTTGAGGCAGGGAAGGTCCCGCAGGATGTAGTCGGCACAGCGGCCGATGATCACGGCGTCGCCTTTTTCGGCGATGGAACGGATCACCTCGCTTTGCGCCTGGAACAGGACGTCCTCGTTCACATAGGCACCGTCCATATAGCTCATCCTGCCCAGGGAGAAGAAGCTGGAAGTGGAGAAAATGCTGCGCTTGCGTTCTCCGCCGGCAAACAGGTCCTTGGAATAGCCGCTTTCCTCGGCGGCCTTGGAAATGAGCTCGTTGTCGTAGAAGGGGATGCCCAGTTTCTGGGCCACGGCCTGGCCGATATAGCCCCCGCCGCTGCCAAAGCTTCGTCCTACATTGATGATGGTGTGTTGCATAGCCGCTCGATTAGATTTGACTTCCCAGAATGGCAGGATCGTCCCCGTCCTGGAGTTTGGCCAGCTTTTTCAGCAGCCCCCAGGCCAGGAGGGCCGTAATTACGGCCGAAATGGTATCGGAAATGGGGAAGCTGTACCAAACCCCGATCTCGGACTCCAGCAGGGGAGGGAGCAGGTAGATGCAGGGGAGCAGGAACAGCAATTGGCGCGACAGCGACAGGAAAATGGATTTTTTCACCATTCCCAGGCACTGGAACAGGTTGGTGGTCACCATTTGGAAACCTACGATGGGAAGGGCTAAAGAAATGATCCGAAGCCCCTTGGATGCCTTTTCGATGAGCACGGGATCGTTGGTGAACGCCTGCACCACCGGATACGACAGGAATTCGCATACCAGAAAGCCCACCAATACGACCAGGGTGGCCCAGCCTGCCGTTTTCAGATAGACTTCGCGCACGCGGCCATACTGCCGGGCACCGAAATTATAACCAGCAATGGGCTGCATGCCCTGGTTGAAGCCGAACACGATCATCACGAAGAGGAAACTGATCCGGTTCACGATGCCATAGGCTCCGATGGCCAGGTCCCCGCCCCATTTCACCAGCTGCTGGTTGATGAACAGCACCACGATGCAGCTGGCCAGGTTCATCAGGAAAGGCCCCATGCCGATGGCTAGGGAATCCCGGGCGATCTTCCAATCCACCTTGAAAGCCTTGAGAGAACGGGGAATATGCAGGAAACGCTGGGGATTCATGAAATACCAGAGCGTATAGCACAGGGACATCAGCTGGCACAGTACCGTGGCGATGGCCGCTCCCTGTACGCCCATATCCAGCGCAAAAATGAAAATGGGGTCCAGGATAGCGTTGGAAACGACCGTGAACAGCGTCAGGCCCATCGCCAGTTTGGGATTGCCCGATGAACGGACGATGGAGTTGAGGCCGAAATACAGGTGCGTGACGGCATTGCCGATGGCAATAATGGTCATATACCCCCTGGCGAAGGGGAGGGTGGCATCCGAAGCACCGAAAAAGCGCAGGATGGGATCCATCCACAGCAGGGTGACCAGGGTGAAGATGGCGCCGGTGAGGATGTTCAGGGTGATGTCGTTGCTCAGGACCTTGTTGGCAGTCTGGTAATTCTTCTGCCCCAGCAGCACGGAAATCATCGTGGCGGCACCCACGCCTACCAGCGTACCGAAAGCCGTGGAGATGTTCATCAGGGGGAACGTAACCGCCAGACCGGCGATGGACAGCGAACCCACATCGGCGATATGGCCGATGTATACGCTGTCAACCATATTGTAAAGGGAGGAGGCCGTCATGGCAATGATGCCGGGGACGGCGTATTGCCGGATGAGGGTGTTGATGGGCTTGGTGCCCAGTTCGGTAGGTGCCGCGCCGCCCATAGACTAGTCCTTGACGAGTTCCAGGTCGAAGCGCAGGGGCGTCCAGGCCGGGATGACATCGCCGCTGCCGCTGGTGCTGTAGCCGTGTCCCGAGGTAAAGATGACCGTGGCTTTCTGTCCGTCATACTTCATCAGGAACAAGCCGCCCTGGAATCCGCTGATGAGTGAGGATCCGGAGGACCCCATCGAGATGGAGGAATAGGTGGAAGCGTAGGTGACGGAAACGGGGCCGTAAGTGATGTCGGCCGAATAGATGCCGGCATCGCGGGCCACCTTTTCGATGGTGGTGTCGAACACCTGGCCGTCCGAGAGGCGCATGCCCGTATAGTTCAGGCGCATGGTGGTGTCCATCGGATGCATGGGCGTGCCGATGAAGGCCGAGCTGTCACTGACGAAATAGAAGGTGCCGTCCGGATCTTCATCGGTGTAAGAGGAACTCTTCTCCTTGGGATAACGTTCTGAAACGTAGGTGCTTACCTGATGCTTTTCCTCATCGTCGATATCGACGCACTGGCCTTCGAGGCTGAAGGTGTAGATGAAGTGCGTGGAGCTGGTGCAATTCTCGATGTAGCTGTCCTGGCTGTCGTAGCGGCTGGTGGTGAGCATCCAGGCGGGGACCACGGCGGTGCGGGTGCCGCCGACGCGCATCCCTTTCAGGACGGCATCCACGCCGGCATAGCTGTTGTCCATGCCTGTGTGAATATACTTGGCCCCGTAAAACGTTTTGCGGGAGTAGGTGCCCAGCTGCTTGGCCAGGCGCTCTTCCGTGGTGGCGGAGATGGTCCCATTCAGCTGCCGGATGGTGACGCTGGCGCGGGTGTAGGGCTTCTCGCTGTTCCATTCGAGACCGCTCCCCGGGATGTCTTCCAGGATGTACAGGCCGTCGGCATTGGGTTGGATGCCGGGATGGAATTCGTCAATCCACAGCTTCAAGTATTCCTGGGCCTGCTTTCCGGTGGACGTACTGACGGCTTTGGCGCAGCCGCCCAGAACCAGCACGAGCAGGGCGGCCGGGATCCATTTCTTCATTGCTTTAGTCATTGTCAATCTTTTCAATCCAAACTGCATAGACGAGGGCTGACCTTGCAGGAATCGTGCCTCGTTCGGTATTTCCGAAGCCATTTTCACCGGTGAACAGGATAAAGGCTTCGTCCTGGTCCTGTACCCCGTTGAGTCCCAGCTCCAGGCCCTTGACCAGTTTGTCGTTCAGGACCAGGGTGTCCAGTTTGTAACGGGTGGTGTCCGTGAGGTTCCATCCGGCCTGGGAGGCTATCGACTTCAGGTTGGTGGCCACCAGGTTGGTGCGGTTGATGCTCCCGCTGGTGAGGGTGAAGCAGGCGTAGTACAGGGCCACTTTCCCGCCGGGCCGCAGGGAGTCTTTCAGGCCCAGGGTGTCGTGCAGGGTCAGGCGGTAGGATCCGCCGTTGCGCACAAGGGTGGCGGTGGTATCTAACTTCATCTGGTTTTGGATGAAGCTCTCGATGTAGTTGATCTGCTTGTCGTAGGTGGCTTTCTGCGCCTCTTTGGTACAGGCGCCAATCCCCGCAAGCAGCAGGACGGTCACAAATATGAGGGTGCTTCTTTTCATGCGAGGAATGCTTTCAGGACGCGTTCCAGGTAGGCCGGGGCTTCTTCGGGCCGGGCGATGTCCGCTCCGATGAACAGTTTGCCGCCGGCGGCATTTTCGTGTCCGCCGCCGTGGAAATACTGCTGGGCGCAGTTCTGGGCCGATGTTCCCTTTTTCGACCGGATGGACACGCGGAAATAGCTGTCCTCTTCCTTCAGCAAAATGCTCATCCGGACCGAGCCGATGGCCAGGGGCATGTTTACCAGTCCCTCCGATTCGCCCTCATGGACGTCGAAACGGTGGAGGATGTCCTTGGTCATGACCATATAGGCGGCGCCTTCCGGCAGGATGTGCAGTTCCCGGTACTGCATGTAACCCAGCAGCCGCACGCGGTTTTCCCGGTAGCTGTTGTAGATTTTCTGCAGGAGGGCATCCCGGTCCACGCCCGCGGCGATGAGCTCTGAAGCCATCCGGAACGTGCTGGGAAACACGGAGTTGGCGAAATTGTTGGTGTCTGTCGTCATCCCGGCCATCAGGACGCTGCCGATATCGACCGGGAGATCCTCCTGACTCAAAGCTTTCAGGAGCCAGTACACGACTTCCGAGGCGGAGGAAATTTCCGGCGTGGAGAAAACCAGGTCGAAACTGCCGCTGTCCGGATTCAGGTGGTGGTCCAGCAGCACTTTGGGTACGCGGGCTTCCTGGGCGAAGGGGCCCAGGGCGTCGGTGCGGGAGAAGGCATTGGCATCCACCAGGAAAATCAGTTCGGCCTCCCCGATGCACTTCTGCGCGGCGGAGGGGGCAGTGTCGTAGCAAAGGAAGGGGACTGACGGATGCTGGATAAAGTCCAGGTGCTCCGGCGGCGTGTCCGGATACAGGCAGGTCACGTCCTTGCCCATACGCTGCAGGTACAGGGCCAGGCCGGTAGTGGAGCCCAGGGCATCTCCGTCCGGGTGCGTATGCCCCAGCACGGCGATCTTACGGGCCTGCTGCAGAAGCGTCTGCAGGGCAGACAGGGTATGTTCCTGGAAAAGCTCCATCATTACACTTAATTTGCGATGGCAAATTTACAAAAGATATTGCTTTTGAGAAATCCTTTTTTTAACTTTGTCGGAAGTTTGGAAAAAATATAAAAAACTAAAATAATGAGCAAAACTGTAAAAATTATCATCGAGATTGCGCTTGCAGCCGTTATCTGCTTTCTGGTTTGGGCTATTGTCAAGAGTGTCCAGAAGCCGGTTCAGTTCAACAAAGAGGTTGCAGCTCGTTCCCAGGTGGGTATCCAGCGTCTGAAAGACATCCGTACCCTTCAGGTGGCTTTCAAGAGTGTCAATGGCCGTTTCAGCCCCTGTGTGGACTCCCTGAAAATGTTCTACGAAGGTGGCAAGATGGACATCGTGATGCAGATCGGTTCCCACGATGACTCCCTGGCCGTCGCCAACACCGAGGCCATCAAGAAGGCTGTCCAGAAAGCCAATCCCCGGCTCAAGGGCACGGAGCTGAACGCCAAGCAGGCGCTCGCCCTGGCCGAAGCCTACAAGGCTGGTCAGAAAGTGGTGTTCTCCACCGTTACCGAAATCCCGGTGCGTGACACCCTCTTCAGAAACCGTCCGGATTTCTGCGTCGACTCCCTCAAGTACATCCCCTTCTCCGGTGGTATGGAAACCGAGATGGAAGCCATCATCAAGACCGTTTCCGGTGTGCAGGTCCCTCTGTTCGAGGCCCGTATGCCTTACAAAGCCCTCTGCAAGGGTCTGGACAACCAGCTGCGCATCAACCTGGATGCCGAGCGTCGTGACCAGAACAAATACGAAGGCCTGCAGGTGGGTAGCATCACTGCTCCTAACAACAACGCCGGTAACTGGGAATAGTCCTCTATGGACCAGACTCATACCTCATATACAGGGATATCCATTCAAGTCTCCTTGAGTGGATATTCTTTTAAGGTCCGGATCGGTGACGAGGTGACCACTTCCGGCTGGCTGGGAGCCGAGCGTATTTTCACAACGCCCGAGTTCCAGCGCCGCTACGACCAGGTGGACATTTCCCTCTTCACCCCGAAGGTGACCCTGGTGCCGGAGTCTTTCTTCGCCCCGCTGTCGGCCCGTGCCGCCCTGTCGGAGGTATGCGCCCTGGAGGAGACCGATTTCGTGGAGACCATCCCGGTGCCTTCGCTGGCCTCTGTGCTGGTGTATTCCAATTCCATCGGCGAATCCCTGTCCAAGGTGCTGGCCCAGACGGTGCTGCCCCCTTCCGGGAATCCGGTCCGGGTGCTGCCGGAGATGTATTACCTGCTGTGCAGTCTGGAGTCCCTCGCGGAATACAACAAGATTGTGGCCTCCTGGCGTGACGGCTGGCTGCACCTGGTGATTGCCCAAGGCAAGAGCCTCCGCCTGGCCAATGTGTTCCAGGCTCCGGACTTCACCACGGCCGAATACTTCATCTTCCTGTGTATGAAGCAGCTTCAGTTGAATCCTGAAGTGTCCACCGTCTGCTTCCGTACCCCCTTGGAATCCGACGCCGAGATGTCCCTGTACCGCTACTTCAAAGCCGTGGTGCAGCTATGAGAATCATTGGCGGGCGTCTCAAAGGAAAGGTGATCCTGCCGCCGGCGGGTTACAAGGCGCGTCCCACCACGGACTTTGCCAAGGAGGGCCTGTTCAACATCCTGGACAACGAATACGAGTTTCAGGACCTGAAGGTGCTGGACCTTTTCGGCGGCACCGGCTCCATCGCTTTTGAGTTCGCTTCCCGGGGCGCTTCGCGCGTGTACTGCGTGGAGATGGCCCGCGAAAATGCTTCCTTCATCAAGACGGAGGCTGCCCGGCTGGGGCTTTCCAACGTAACGATGGTGCGGGACAATGTCTTTGATTTCCTGCCCATCTGCCGGGAGAAGTTCGACATCATTTTTGCCGATCCTCCTTATGCGCTGGAGGGCCTGGACGGCCTTCCGGACCTCATTTTTCCCCTGAACTTGCTGCATCCGGAGTGCTATTTCATTCTGGAGCATGGCGATGAATACAACTTCAAGGACCATCCGCATTTCGTCAAGGAACGCAAATACGGACGTGTCCACTTTTCATTCTTTGCCTAATGATTTCCTTCCTTATCAGCATTGCGGCCCTGATTCTGGGCTATTTCGTTTACGGTGCTTTCGTGGACCGGGTCTTCGGCCCCGATCCTTCCCGCCCCACGCCGGCCATTGCCAAAGCCGACGGCGTTGACTTTATTGCAATGCCCTCCTGGCGGGTGTTCATGATCCAGTTCCTGAACATCGCCGGAACCGGGCCCATCTTCGGCGCCATCATGGGCGCCAAGTTCGGTCCGGCCAGCTATCTCTGGATTGTGCTGGGCTGCATCTTCGCCGGTGCCGTGCACGATTATCTGTGCGGCATGCTCTCCGTGCGCCACGGAGGTTCGGGTTTCCCCGAACTGGTGGGCCAGTACCTGGGAAAAAGCACCCGGACGGTGATGCTCATTTTTAGCATCGTCCTGCTGCTGTTGGTGGGCACCGTCTTCGTCTATAGCCCGGCCCTGATCCTTGGCGATATCGCCGGCGACGGCACCCGCGGCTCCATCATGCTGTGGGTGGGCATCATTTTCCTGTATTATGTGGTGGCGACGCTCCTGCCCATCGACAAGGTGATCGGAAAGATCTATCCCGTCTTTGCCGTGACGCTGCTGTTTATGGCGGCGGCCCTGATGGTATGCCTTTTCATCAAATGGCCTTCGCTGCCGGAATTCTGGGATGGCCTGGGCGGCTGGTCGGCGAAAGCCGGACTCACGGGCCAGCCCATCTTCCCCTGCCTGTTCATCACCATCGCGTGCGGCGCCATTTCGGGCTTCCACGCTACCCAGAGCCCGCTGATGGCCCGCTGCATCCAGAACGAGAAGCTGGGCCGGCCGGTGTTCTACGGCTCTATGATTACCGAAGGACTGGTGGCCCTGATCTGGGCGGCCGTATCGTCCTGGTTCTTCTTTGACGGCGGCGCGGCCACCGTGGGTTCCGACCTTTCCGCTGCGGCTCCCGCCGTGGTGACCAAGGTGTCCGAAGGCTGGCTGGGCCTGCTGGGCGGCATCCTGGCTATCCTGGGCGTGGTTGCGGCTCCTATCACCTCCGGTGACACGGCCTTCCGCAGCGCACGTCTCATTATCGCCGATTTCCTGCACCTGGAGCAGAAGGACCTGAAGCGCCGCCTGGCCATCGCCCTGCCGCTTTTCGCCGCATCGTCCATCCTGCTTTGGTATAATATTGCCGATGCCAACGGCTTCAACACCATCTGGCGCTACTTCGGCTGGAGCAACCAGACCCTGGCCACCTTCATGCTGTGGACGGCCACCATTTACTTCGTCCGGAAAAAGGGCGGTCTCAGTTACCTGATTACCTTGCTGTCGGCCCTGTTCATGACGTCGGTGTGCGTTACCTTCATCCTTATCGACAAGACCGGCTTCCGCCTGCCGCAGCAGCTGGCCCCCTGGATTGGCATCGGTACCTTCGTGGTGTCGCTGGTGCTGTTCTATGTCTGGAAGTTCCGGAAGGGGAGTGAAACACTGAATGTTAAATAGTTAAATCAAACGTAATATGCTGGATGCAACACGGGGCCTGTACGTAGCCCATTCTGAAAACGGTCCTATTTCGCTGGTGGGCAAGATGGCCTGCCGGCACGGTCTTATCGCCGGTGCTACCGGAACCGGAAAAACCGTGACCCTGCAGGTGCTGGCCGAAACCTTCTGTCAGGCCGGCGTTCCCTGCTTCATGGCCGATATGAAGGGCGACCTCAGCGGCATTTCGCAGGTGGGCAAGCTGTCGGGTTTCATCGAGAAGCGTCTGCCGGAATTCGGCATCGACGATCCGCAGTTCCAGAGCTGCCCCGTGCGCTTCTTCGATATTTTCGGGGAGCAGGGGCATCCGATGCGGTCCACCATTTCCCGGATGGGTCCCGAGATGCTGGGACGCCTGATGGACCTGAACGAGACGCAGACCGGTGTGCTGAACATCGTGTTCAGGATTGCCGATGACAACGGGCTTCTGCTCATCGACCTGAAGGACCTGAGGGCCATGCTGAATTTCGTCGGTCAGAATGCCGCTGAATATACCACGCAGTACGGTAATGTGACCTCGGCCTCGGTGGGCGCCATCCAGCGCGCGCTGCTCTCCCTGGAAAACCAGGGGGCCAATCAGTTCTTCGGCGAACCGGACTTTGACATTTTCGACCTGCTGCAGTGCGAAGGCGGAAAGGGCATCATGAACGTGCTGGCGGCCGATAAGCTGATGCTGCAGCCCAAACTGTATTCGACCTTCCTACTTTGGCTGCTGTCGGAATTGTACGCGACGCTGCCCGAGGTAGGGGAGATGGATCTTCCGAAGCTGGTGTTCTTCTTCGACGAGGCCCATATGCTGTTCGAAGGCACGTCCAAGGCCCTCACGGACAAGATCGAGCAGGTCATCCGTCTCATCCGTTCCAAGGGAGTAGGCATCTATTTCATCACCCAGAGCCCTACGGACATCCCGTCCGACATCCTGGGCCAGCTGGGTAACCGGGTGCAGCACGCCTTACGGGCCTACAGCCCGCAGGACCAGAAGGCCGTGAAAGTGGCCGCTGATACCTTCCGTCCCAACCCGGCTTTCAAAACCTACGACACCCTGCTGGAACTGGGTACCGGCGAAGCGCTGGTATCGTTCCTGGACGAGAAAGGCACCCCTTCGGTGGTGGAACGGGCCAAGATTCTGTTCCCGCTGAGCCAGATCGGGGCCATTACGGAGGAGCAGCGCGCGGATCTGATCAAGCGCAGCCGCCTCTATGGCCGATACGACCACGCCGTGGACCGCGAGAGCGCCTATGAGCTCATTACCGCCGCCACTGTTGAGGCAGAGCGCCAGAAGGCCGAAATTGAGGCTGCCGCCGAAGCTGAAAGGCAGGCTGCTGTCGAGGCGAAGGCC
>CACYHZ010000040.1 GCA_902774345.1 uncultured Bacteroidia bacterium
AGCAGTTCCACGGCCAGCCGGCCGCTTTCCATACGCCCCGCCGCGTTGATGCGCGGTCCGATCTTGAAAACGATATCGTCAATGCCGATGTGTCCAGGCTCCAGTTTGGCCAGGTTGATCATGGCCAGCAGGCCCTTGCGGGGATTCTCGTTCAGGCGCTTGAGCCCGAAGTGCGCCAGGATGCGGTTTTCGCCGGTCATCGACACCAGGTCCGAAGCGATGGATACCACCTGCAAGTCCAGCAGGGGCATCAGCAGTTCGGGATCCAGGTTATAGCGCTGCACATAGCCCTGGGCCAGCTTGAAGCCCACGCCGCAGCCGCAGAGGTCGTCGAAGGGATAGTGGCAGTCCTCGCGCTTGGGGTCCAGGATGGCCACCGCGCCGGGCAGTTCGCTTTCCGGGAGGTGGTGGTCGCAGATGATGACCTCAATATCCTTGGTGCGGGCATATTCCACCTTGTCGATGGCCTTGATGCCGCAGTCCAGCGTAATCACCAGGTCCACGCCGTTGTCACCGGCCCAGTCCAGGGCCTTGTACGACAGGCCGTAGCCTTCGTCGTAACGGTCCGGAATGTAGAAATCGACCCGCTGGGTGAAATGCTTGATGAAGGAATAGAGCTGGGCGACGGCGGTGGTGCCGTCCACGTCGTAGTCCCCATAGACCAGGATGTGCTGCCCTTCCACGATGGCCTGGTGCAAGCGCTCCACGGCCTTGTCCATATCCGTCATCAGGAAGGGGTCGTGCAGATCCTCCAGCCGGGGGCGGAAGAAACTGCGGGCCTGCTCGAAGGTCTCGACGCCGCGGTTCACCAGCAAATCGGCCAGAACCCGGTCGATACCGAGCTCCGTTGCCAATTGCGCCGCCTTTGCAGGGTCGGCGGGACTCAGAACGGTCCACTGTCTTTCCGCAATGCCCATAGAAAAAACCGCGCAAAAAGCGCGTTCTCACAAAGATAGGCAATCTTGAGCGGAATTCCAAACGCCCTTTACAGGCAGTCGATGATGATTTCGTCGGTGATCTCTTCGGGGCTCAGCCCTTCCGTGTCGATGGTGACCTGTGCCGCCGCCCGGTACAGAGGCTCGCGGGCGGCCATCCTTTCGGCCATACCTTCATCGGCCAGGGGGCGGCCTTCCCTCTGCCCCTCCAACCGCTGACAAAGCGTGTCAAAAGAGGCTTCCAGATAGATACAGAGGGTTTTTTCCTGCAGCAGCTGCACGGCGCCGGGCACCGTCACGGTGCCACCGCCCAGTGCCAGCACGGCCGTGTTTTCGGCATACTTGGCAACGGTTTTTTCCAGCGCCTGTTTCTCCAGGGCGCGGAAGCCCTTTTCGCCATCGGCGGCAAAGATTTCCGGGATGCTTCGGCCGGCTTTTTTGACGATGATCTGATCCAGGTCCAGGAAGGGACAGCCCAGCGCATCGGCCAGGGATTGCCCGACGGTGGTCTTTCCGCTTCCCATAAAGCCTGTAAGTGCAATCAACATAATGCAAAAGTAAGACTTTTACGCCGATAATGAAAGGGGGCTACAGGATATACCCCACCTCTTTGAAACGGTAGAGGCGGTCTTCGGCGGTGTCGAGGTCCCGGATGCGCAAGCGACCATCGGCCTCAACGCCCTGGATAATGCCGGTGTAGGTGCGGTCGGTGAGAAGGTCGTGGTAGCGGGCCTGAACGCCTTTCTGGAACAGATGTGCGGAATAAGATTGGAACAGCTGGGGGGCAAAAAGTAGCGGCAGAGCGCGCTCAAAACGGGCTGTCAGCTCTTCCAGGGCGGGTTCCAGATCCAAGCCGGTGCCCGTACAGAGAGCCATGGAGGTCGCATTGGCCAGCTGGGGGAAGACCGTTTGGTTCACATTAAGGCCGATACCCACGACGGAAGCGGCCAGCCCGGCAGTTCCAAGGGTATTTTCGATGAGCATCCCGCAGATCTTGCGCCGGCCCACATAGATGTCGTTGGGCCATTTCACCTGGGCCTGTACGCCGTGGTCCGCCAGAAACTGCAGCACCACATACGAACTTAAATAGTTGAGCCAGTGCGCGTCCCGGACAGGGAAAGCACCTGCCTCCCATTTGAGGACAATAGAAAAGGTGAGGTTCTTCCCCGCTTCGGTGAACCAGCTGTTCCCCCGCTGTCCCCTTCCCGCCGTCTGTTCGCGGGCCGAGAGTACCGTACCGGAAGCGAGCTCCGGAAGCCGGCGAAGGGCCTCGGAGTTGGTGGAATCAATGGTATCCAGCCAGAGAATCTGCATTACACGGGATGAATGGCGATGCCTTCTTCGGGGGAATCTCCCTCCGGCTCGTTAAACGGCTGCAGGAAAGGATTGTACATCCCTTCACGGGCAATCGTGGTGGGTTGGCCGTGACCCGGAATCACATCCGTGTCCCCGGGCAGGATCAGGATCCGGGTTTGGATGGAATGCATCAGCGTGTCATAATCCCCTCCCGGAAGGTCCGTACGGCCGATGCTGCCGGCAAAGAGGGTATCCCCGCTCAGCAGCAGGCTGTCCGACGCCGCATAGAAACAGACGCTGCCGGGCGTATGACCGGGCGTATGCAGCACCTTCCAGTTGGTCCCCACCATCGTGAACTCTTGATTATCCTGCAAATCAACGGTTTCGAAACGACGCTTGAGGAAGGAGAAGGAGTTCTCCATCCCCCGGAAGTTGTGCGTCACCTGGGACATGATGTCTTTATCGGCCGGATGCAGATACACCGGTACGGGGAACTGCTCCAGCAGATGGTCCACTCCCCAGTAATGGTCGAAGTGTCCGTGCGTGAGCAGGACAGCTTCCGGCGTGAGGCCCTTTTCCTTCAAAAAACCGACCAGCTCTTGCACACCTTCGGGCGAGGACATCCCGGGATCGACGATCAGGCAGGAAGGGTTTCCATCGGTCCATAGGACGGTACAATTGGTCTCCAGCGGATTGAAGCGGAATATACGGGTATGTAGCATAGACATCGCAATTATGGATTGCAAATTTACAAAAGTTTTGCCAACTTTGTAAAGTTAAGACACGAGAGCATGCACATCGGAATTGCAGGTAATATCGGCAGTGGAAAAACCACGCTCACAACGCTGCTGGCCCGCCATTACGGCTGGACGCCCAAGTTCGAATCGGTCACCTACAACCCCTATCTGGCCGATTATTATGCCGATATCAAGCGCTGGTCCTTCGCTCTGGAAATGTACTTCCTGCAGCAGCGCCTGCACGACGTCCTGGAAATCGCCAAGAGCAAGGACGTGATCATCCAGGACCGCACCCTGCTGGAAGGCGTGCACATCTTCGTGGCCAACAACTACGCCCAGGGGAACTTGTCGGAACGGGACTATAACACCTACATGGACACCTTCAATGTGATGATGGAAGTGGTGAAGGACCCGGACCTGATGATTTACCTCAAGAGCAGTATTCCGCACCTGGTGTCGCAGATCCAGAAACGCGGACGGGACTACGAACAGACCATCTCCATCGAGTACCTGAGCGGCCTGAACGAACGCTACGAGAAGTGGATCGACAGTTACAAAGGCCGCCTGATCGTGGTGGATGCCGACAACCTGGATTTCCTGAACCGTCCGGAGGATTTTTCCGTGATTACGGACCGGATCGATGCGGAACTTTACGGATTATTTTAAACACCCTATACTATGCACATCGCTATTGCCGGTAACATCGGAAGTGGGAAGACCACGCTGACCAAAATGCTTTCAGCCCATTACGGCTGGACGCCCAAATTCGAATCCGTGGATTTCAATCCCTACCTGGCCGACTTCTATGAAGATATGGAGCGCTGGTCCTTCAACCTGCAGATATACTTCCTGAACAAGCGTTTTCAGGACGTGGTGGAGATTTCCAAGCACAAGGAGGTCATCATCCAGGACCGCACCATCTACGAGGACGCCCGCATCTTCGCCCCGAACCTGCACGCCATGGGCCTGATGTCCACCCGCGACTTCGAGAACTACAGCGACCTTTTCGACCTGATGATGTCCCTGGTGAACCCGCCGGATCTGATGATCTATCTCCGCAGTTCCATCCCCAACCTCATCGCCCAGATCCAGAAGCGCGGCCGCGAGTACGAGCGTTCCATCCGTATCGACTACATCACCGGCCTGAACCAGCGCTACGAGGACTGGATCAAGGACTACAAGGCCCGCCTGCTGATCATCGACGTGGACAAGATCAAGTTCGAAGGCAGCCCGGAGGACTTCCAGTACATCACCGACAAGATTGACGCCGAACTGTACGGCCTCTTCCCCAGCGAATAACCACCCCTGAATCGATTGACCATGACAGATAGACCGACTATCATCGACTTTGTCGAGCATTATTCCCGCAAATTCCCCGACCACGTTTACCTTCGGGAGAAGGTGAACGGCCAGTGGAAGGAGATTACCCAGTCCCAGACCCGTGACGAGGCTTACCGCATCGGCGCCGGCCTGATGTCCCTGGGCCTGAAGAAGGGCGACAAGATTGCCCTGCTGTCCGAAAGCCGCGCCATGTGGATCCTGGCCGAACTGGGCGCCATGTACGCCGGCGCCACGGACGTTCCCCTGTCCGTGAACCTGGGCGAAGGCAAGGACCTGGTGTTCCGCATCAACCACTCCGATTCCAAATGGATCCTGGTTTCCGGCAACCACCTGCCCAAGATCCGCGCCATCCTCCCCGAATGCCCCAATGTGGAACGGGTCATCGTATTTGACGACAATGCCTTCGACTACGACAAACTGGGTCCCAAGGAAATCCGGATGTCGGAAATCCAGAAGATGGGCGATGAATTCCTGAAGGCGCACAGGCTCGAATTCGAGTCCCGCTTCAAGAGCGTCGGACCGGACGATTACGCCAATATTTCCTATACTTCCGGCACCACCGCCGATCCCAAGGGCATCCTCCTGACCCACCGCAACTACACGGCCAACGTGGAGCAGGGAAGCTCGGTCATCGGTATCGGAGAAGGCGCCACGATGCTGATCATCCTGCCGCTGGACCACTGCTTCGCCCATGTGGCCGGTATGTACACGATGATGATTTACGGCGGCTCCATCGGCTTCGTTCCCATCGGCAAGAATGCGATGGCCACCCTGAAGAATATCCCCGGAGCCATCAGCGACCTGCGTCCGCACGTGATGCTGTCCGTCCCGGCCCTGGCCCGCAATTTCAAGAAGAACATCGAACAGGGCATCAAGAAGAAGGGCCCCAAGGTGGAGAAACTCTTCAACTTCGCCCTCAAGAATGCCATTGCCTACAACAAGGAATACTACAACCGCGGCACCGGCGGCACCTTCTGGCGCAAGCCCCTGGTGGACCTTTTCGACAAGATCCTGTTCAAGCAGGTGCGTGAAAGTTTCGGGGGCCGGATGGAATTCTTCGTCGGTGGCGGCGCCCTGCTGGACATTGAACTGCAGCGCTTCTTCTGCGCCGTGGGCATGCCGATGTTCCAGGGCTACGGCCTCACCGAAGCCACGCCCATCATCTGCGCCAACGCCGGCGGTCACGCCCGTTTCGGCTCCAGCGGCCGTCTGGTGAAGCCCATGGACTGCGTCATCCTGGACGCCGAAGGCAAGGAAGTGCCCCATGGCACCCGCGGCGAGATCGTCATCCGCGGCGAGAACGTGATGGCCGGTTACTGGAAGAATCCCAAGGCCACGGCCGATACCATCATCAACGGATGGTTGCACACCGGCGACATGGGCTATATCTGCCCGGAAGACCCTGAGTTCCTGTATGTCGTGGGCCGTTTCAAGAGCCTCCTGATTTCCTCAGACGGCGAAAAATACTCCCCGGAAGGCTTCGAGGACAACCTCACCGAAAGTTCCAAGTGGGTGAATGCCTGCGTCCTGCACAACAACCAGAAGCCGTTCTGCGTGGCCCTGATCGTGCCCGACAAGGCCGCCCTGGCCGAGGCCGTCAAGGCCAAGGGACTGGCTCCCGATTCGGAAGAAGGCCACAAAGCGATGCTGGCGCTGATCCAGGCCGACATCAATGCCTACAAGAAAGGCGGCAGGCACGAAGGCGTGTTCCCCGAGCGCTGGCTTCCTTCCACCATCGGCATCTGCGACCAGGAATTCACCATCGCCAACAAGATGATGAACTCCACCATGAAGATTGTCCGCGGCAAGGTGGAAGAGCATTACGCCGACCTCCTGGACTACCTGTACACCGCCGAGGCCAAGGACATCTGCAATCCCCGCAACCTGAAAGCGCTGGAATAGGGTTTAGCGCACCCAGATTTCGTCGATGAAGATGAAACCGGGGTAGCCGGCACCGGGGTGCCAGGAAGGAATGGGGCCGATGTTTTTGGCCAGGACCTTCACGTAGCGGGCCTCAACGTCCACGGGCACCTCGCAGTCCCAGATCTGCAGCTGCATATCACGCTCGTCCACCGTGTTTTCCACGCGTGCGACGGGCGTGAAGCTTTTGCCATCGACCGAAACTGAGTATTCCACCCAACGGGGCATCCAGATCCAGGAACGGGCATCCTGGCAGTAGCCGCTGCCGATGCAGCTGACGGACCGGACGCTGCGCAGGTCCACCACAGCCTCGAAATCCGTATCCTGATAGCCCTGCCATCCGCCCGTGCGCCAGTTCAGGCCGCCGCGGAAGCCGTCGATGAGGCCTTCGTCGCCGCCGGCCGTATATTGCCGGCTATAGCGGGCGTGCAGCTCGATGTCCCGGTCCCGCTGAATCTGATGGACCGCGCTACGGGTGGTAAAGCTCCTTCGTCCTTCGACCTGTGAATAGGCTTCCATCCGGCAGGGTTCATAAACGGTGAAAGGACCTTCATAGGGATGGAAGGCCTCGTCCCCGATACGGTACCAGATGTCGCCCTCGCCGGAAATGGCGATCCGGAGGGAATCGGCGAAGATGTCGTTCTCCATTTCGAAGGCCGGGTTGGTGACAAGGGGCGCCCCCTCAAGGTGGGAACGATGGGTCTGGCCGGGGCAGACGGGATAGCGGCCCAGGGCCGATAGAACGTACCAGGCGGACATCTGTCCGCAGTCGTCGTTACCGCAAAGGCCGTCGGGGGCCGAAGTATAAAGGGTCTCCAGGATCTGCTGTACGCGGTCCTCCCGCTTGTCTGGCCGGCCCACCGCATCGTACAGCCAGGCCACGTGGTGACTGGGCTCGTTGCCATGGGCGTACTGTCCGATACAGCCCGTGATGTCCGCCTGCGTGCGGCCGGTATTGCCTTCCGGGGCGTCAAACAGGGCATCCAGGCGCCGCTCCAGAGCTTCCGGGCCACCCAGCGCCTCCATCAGGCCGTCAACATCGTGCGGAACAAAGAAACTGTACTGCCACGCATTGGCCTCCGTATAGTTGTTGTTCACTTCGCGCGGGTCAAAAGGCGTGAACCAGCGTCCGTTCAGCCGGGCACGCATAAAGCCGGTGGAGGGGTCCAGGACATTGCGCCAGTACTGGGAGGAGGCCATATACTGCTCATACACGTCCATCCGGCCCAGATACAGGGCCACCTGCGCCGTACACCAGTCGTCATAGGCATACTCCAGCGTCTTGGACACGCTTTCATGCTCGTCGTCGGAGAGCACCAGTCCGTTGGCACGGAAACTGTCCAGGCCGAACTCGGCACGCGTAGAACTGACCAGCAGGGCCTCCAGCGCCTTTTCCACATCGAAATCCGTGAAGCCCCGTGCGATGGCATCGGCAATGACCGGCGCCGCATTGTAGCCTATCATGCAGTTGGTCTCATAGCCGGAGAGTTCCCATACCGGCAACTTGCCACCTTCCTCGTAGATGGACAGGAAGGTTTTCAGGAAGTCGTAACTGCGCGCGGGCTCCAGCTCCCACAACAGCGGATGCTCCCCGCGGAAAGTGTCCCAGAGCGAGAGGACGGTATAGCGCTCCCAACCATCGGCCCGGTGCACTTCCCCATCCATGCCGCGGTATTCCCCGTTTACGTCGGAGTACAGCGACGGATGGATGCCGGTGTGGTAAAGGGCCGTGTAGAAGCGAATCCGGTGCTCCGGGTCCTTATAGGGGCACTGCAGCTTGTTCAAATAGGCGTTCCAGGCCTTTTCCGTGGCCTTTTTCTGCGCTTTCAGGGAACGGGGATATTCACTGCGGAGGTTCTCCCGGGCGTTTTCCCAGGAGACGGAGGAAATGCCGGCCCGGACCAGGACGGTACTTCCGGGCGTAAAGGCGATTTCGGCCCGGGGGCCTTCCATCACAACCGCCGTGGGGGCTTGCGAGAATTCCAGATAGAAGTAAACCTGCTGTTGCTGGGCCCAACTGTTGGAAACCCGGTATCCGTAGCAGGTATTCCCATCGACCTTGATGGCATAATCCTCCAAAGGATCCCTGTGGCGCAAATCGATGGACAGGCTGGCCTGCCCCCAGAACCGATATTCGTGGATGGCGCTTCGGCGGCCGGCAGAAAGCCGGGCCAGCACCTGGGTATCGTCCAGATAGACCTCATAGTAGCCGGGAGAGGCCTTTTCCCGGGCGTGGGAGAAACAGGAAGGGCGGCAGCCCGGCGTGATAAGGATATCGCACCAGTCGTCGCAGCCGGTACCGCTCAGATGGGTATGGCTGAAGCCGTAGATGACGGAATCGCTGTAATGGTAGCCGCTGCAGCCGTCCCAGTCCCCCGCATCGGGGCGGGTATCCGGACTCAGTTGCACCATTCCGAACGGCGCCACAGCCCCGGGAAACGTGTGTCCGTGCGCGTCCGTCCCCACAAAAGGATTCACATACCGGATAAGAGCGGCAAGGATAACAATGACAGCGGTACCCATATCAGCAATCGTTTTTGTAAAGGTACGCATTTTTTGGCAACGTGGGTCCGGACCCGCCGCCGTTCTATCGGGAATTCTTCGTATCTTTGTGCTGATATGGCAAGAAAGGAATACATACAGGTACGGGGCGCGCGGGCGAACAACCTGCAAAACATCAGCGTGGATATCCCCCGCGGGGAATTCGTGGTGGTGACCGGCCTGAGCGGCAGCGGTAAGAGCTCCTTGGCCTTCGATACCATCTATGCCGAAGGACAACGTCGCTATATGGACACCCTGTCCACTTATGCCAAACACTTCATGGGTATCCTGGAAAAGCCCGAGGTGGAGGAGATTACGGGCCTGAGCCCCATCATTGCCATTGAACAGAAAACCACCGGCAACAATCCGCGCAGTACCGTTGGCACCATTACGGAAATCTATGACTTCCTGCGCCTGTTGTACGCCAAAGGCTCCCGGGCCTACTCGCCCGAAAGCGGCAAGGAGATGGTCCGCTATACCGATGAACAGATCGTGGACCTGATCATGAGCCGCTACGCCGGCCGCAAATGCTACCTGCTGGCGCCGCTGGTAAGAGGCCGTAAGGGCCATTACCGCGAGCTTTTCGACCAGCTGCGCAAGCGCGGCTACACGGAGGTCCGCATCGACGGGGACATCCTGGAACTGCAGGAAGTACAGCCCCTGGACCGCTACAAGCCGCATTTCATTGAAGTGGTGGTGGACCGGCTGAAGCCCGAGGCCGGCGACGATCGCCGCATCCGGGACTCGGTGGGGCGTGCCATCGGCATTGGAAAGGGCTCCGTGGCCGTTTTGGACAACGAAGACGGCTCGCTGGCGCATTTCTCCAAGCACCTGGTGGATCCCGAAAGCGGCCTGTCTTTTCAGGAACCGCAGCCGCACAGTTTCTCCTTCAATTCGCCGCAGGGCTATTGCCCGCACTGCAAGGGCCTCGGCACCATCGTGGATGTCAACATCGACACCATCATCCCTGACCGGGGAAAATCGGTGGCCGACGGCGGCATCGTCCCGCTGGGGAAGGTGCGCGAAAACCGGAAATTTGATATCATCCGCGCCATCGCCCGGAAATATAATTTCAGTCTGTACGATCCCATCGGCACCCTTCCGGACGAGGCCGTAAGCCTGCTGGTCTATGGTTCCGAAGACCTTTTCCGCGTAGGCGAAGGCAACCTTTCGGAGATGGAAAGCTGGGATGGCGTGATTGACACCATCGAAGACACTGTCACCTGCCCGGTCTGCCAGGGAACGCGCCTGAACCGCGAGGCCCTGTGCTTCCGTGTGGACGGAAAGACCATCTCGGAGGTGGCAGCCATGGAGATGTCGGAACTGCGCGAATGGCTGGACCGCATTCCCGCTCACCTGAACCAAAAGGAAAGCAACGTGGCCCGCGACATCCTGAAAGAGCTGCGCGAACGGGTGCAGTTCATGTTGGACGTGGGTCTGGACTACCTGTCGCTGGACCGTTCCACCGGTTCGCTGTCGGGCGGCGAAAGCCAGCGCATCCGTCTGGCCACGCAGATCGGTTCCAAGCTGGTGAATGTGCTCTATATCTTGGACGAACCGTCCATCGGCCTGCATCAGCAGGACAACCGGAAGCTGATTGCTTCGCTGAAGGCCCTGCGGGACGAAGGAAATTCCGTGATGGTGGTGGAACACGACGCCGAAACGATGTTCTGCGCCGACTGGCTGGTGGACGTGGGTCCCGGCGCCGGTGAAAATGGCGGCCGTATCTGCCTGAGCGCCCCGCTGGATACGCTGCTCAAGGGCAAGAGAATGGATGCCGATACAGCCTCCCACGCCTTCGTGGGTCCGTCCGTCACGCTGGACTACCTGCAGGGACGCCGCAGCATTCCCGTTCCCACTTCCCGCCGGAGCGGGAACGGACAGTTCCTGACGCTGCGGGGGGCATCCGGCAACAACCTCAAGCAAGTGGACGCCCGTTTCCCGCTGGGCTGTTTCATCGGGGTGGCAGGCCTGTCCGGTTCAGGCAAGAGTTCTCTGGTGAACGAGACCCTGATGCCCATCCTGAAGCAGAAATTCTATCGTTCCAAAGAGCGTCCGCTGCCCTACGAGGGCATCGAAGGTATCGAGCACCTGGACAAACTGATCGAAATCGATCAGAGCCCCATCGGCCGTACCCCACGTTCCAATCCAGCTACTTTCACGGCCGTTTTCAATGACATCCGCACCCTCTTCGAGGAGACGCAGGACGCCAAGGTGCGCGGTTTCAAGGCGGGCCGCTTCTCGTTCAACGTGGCGGGAGGCCGCTGCGAGGAATGCAAAGGCGCCGGCATCAAAGTGATCGAAATGAACTTCCTGCCTTCCGTGCACGTCCCCTGCGAGGTCTGCGGCGGCAAGCGCTACAAGGAAGATACCCTGGCGGTTCGTTATAAGGGCAAGAACATCAACGATGTCCTGGAAATGTCCATCAGCGAGGCCTACGAGTTCTTCAAACCCATTCCCCGCATCGCCGCCAAACTGAAAGCGCTGGTGGATGTGGGCCTCGGGTATATCCGTCTGGGACAAAGCGCAGTCACCCTCTCCGGCGGCGAGAGCCAGCGAATGAAACTGGCCGCCGAGCTGTCCCGGCCTTCTACCGGAAAAACACTATACATCCTGGACGAACCCACCACGGGCCTTCACTTCGAAGACATCCAGGTGCTACTGGGTGTGCTGCAGCGTCTGGTGGATGCCGGCAATACCGTCATCATCATTGAGCACAACCTGGACGTGCTCAAGAGCGTGGACTGGCTGCTGGATATGGGCCCTGCCGGCGGGCGCAAGGGTGGGCGCATTGTGGCGGAAGGGACCCCGGAGCAACTGGCCTCGGACCCTCATTCCGTCACCGGTCCTTTCCTGAAAGAAGTGTTGGGCTAATACGCTATATTATCTTTTTGAAATTATACACCATAGAAATGGTCTCACCATTTACTGTTGTGGAGGACATGAAAGAGAACTCACTCTGCGTTAGCTTGACAATTTGATAAACAGTGAGTTTATTCTCTTTCTCATCCAAATGGTACGTCATTTTCGTTGTTGACGAATCTTGAGTAGCAATACCAGGCTGCCCACCGTTCATTGTGGTAGAGAACAGCGATGGTTGTTGTCGGAGAAATCACCTACAGCGTCTGTCCGCCGATGAATTCCCGCAGGATGGAGGTGGGAGGGATGGCGGCAATCTCGTCGGGCTGCAGCGAGACGATGTAGGAGAGGAACTTCAGCAGACGGGCGGCATCGGGATAGGCCGGCGACGAAGGCTGGATGCGCCGAAGCAGCGGCTCCGCGTAATAGCGCAGCATCGGCAGTTCATACAGCAGGGCGCTGTTGAACTGCACGTCGGCATTCTCCTGGAAGGGGAAGATGTATTTGTTTTCGCCGCGACGGACCGACGGCCAGCGCAGGATGGTATCCTCGGGCGTGATACCCCGCACGCGATTGTCACGTACGATGCGGCGCAGCAGGCGGTTGTCCGTGGTAGAAATGCAGCAGTTCTCGTCCAGTTTCAGGGAAGTCAGGGCCGATGCATACACGCGGAAAATGCGGCTCTGGTCCACCGAAGGGACCATGGCCGGATCCAGGGCGTGAATGCCTTCCATCACCAGGATGTCGTTCTCGTCCA
>CACYHZ010000041.1 GCA_902774345.1 uncultured Bacteroidia bacterium
CTGCTGACGGGCATTCAGGGGCTCTCCGTTTTTCTGAAAGTGAAAGGGATTCAGCTTGGCCACGGCCGTGGCAGACCAGTGCTGGCTCACGGCCACACTCCCCTCCAGGTTCAAAGTGCCGAAATTGGCATAATCCACTACATTCGTCCCCACGGTCCAGCGCTGGGCATACCCCGCGTGGGCCCCTGCCAATAAGAGCAGCACCACCAGCAGCCATCGTCTATTTCCCATAACGCTGAAAGATTTGACTGATGGTACTTTCCCTGTCGGGATACAGCTGGATCAGTTCTTCCCGGTAATCGTCCAGGCCGGTCACCGACTCCTTCAGGCCCCGATACAGGTCCGCGCGGGACAGGCCGTGCTCGTACAGGCTGGTAAAGATATCAGGACGGAACCAGAAGGCATTGCCATACTGGCGGATCACCCCGCCGTAGCGGTCCTTGAACAGGCTTTCCTCCATGAAATAGGCCCAGCATTCGCCCAGTTCGCAGTAGCCGGCGCCATCCCCCTGGCCTGAGCCATAGGCCTCACCCCCTTCCGTGAGGAAAGAGCGGATCACATAGTCCACGTAGGGGCTCCAATAGCCGTTTCCCGCCTGCGCATAATGGCTGGTATGAGCCAATTCGTGCACCACGCGCCGGTAGATGTCGGCATAGTCCTGCTCCTGCGTACCGATGGTTACATCCGGCAGGAAAATCTTGATCAGGGCCAACCAATAGCTCAGGTACGATACCAGCAGGCTATTGTCCAGGAAGGCGCCGTGATGCAGCATCGTCGCGCTGGAACAGGAAAGTCCGTTCAGAATCCAGATGCGAAGGTCCGCCGGTGGCGGGGTAATCCCCAGGTCCGTGTCGGTGCAGCGGTTGTAATAGTCATAGGCGGCATTGTTCACCACGCAGCGGCGGAACATCGCTTCGTCCCCGTCGGGCGTCACGCGGGCGTCCAGCCCTTCCGGTTCCCCCTTCCCCAGCGTACTCATGGAAGCCGGCAGCAGAATCAGGTTAAAGCCGATCTTGAAGCCCTTGATGTTCTGGAACACCAGCCGGTAACGGGGCTTGCTGGAGAACTTCTTCGTCATCTGGTAATAGCCGTCGCGGTCCGTGTAGGCGGTCGATATCTTCACGAACACGTTGCAGGCCACCTCCACGCCGGCCACGCCGAAGGGCTTGCCGCCACTGAACTGCGGGTCCTCGATGGTAATGCGGCCCTGAGGCTGCACGCTGGCCTTGGTCGGCGGCTCCAGCAGGTCGGCATTGCCCGTCAGGCGGAAAGACTCCCGCTCCACCAGCTCCCAGTCGATGTCCCCGTCGGACTTGGCCAGGGGGTCGTGCTCGGTGATGTAACACTCGTCCAACACCTCATACTCAATGCCTTCCGGGAAGGTAAAGTCCCGGGGAACCACGGCGTACTGCCAGGTAATGGCATCCTGGGCCAACGAAGGGTCCTGGTAGTAGTCCCCTTCCCGCACGATACGGTAGTCCATCGGATGGTCCAGGAGCGTCAGGCCCATGTCCTCCAGGGCGTGCAACTGGCTTTCGTCCCGGGGCAGGAAACGGGCGTAGAGATCCGTTGTCACCACATCGATCCGTTCGCTCTTAGTGGGATACAGCGACGCCAGCGCCTGCTTCATATTCTCCACGGTATAGGGGTCGTCCAGCTTCTCACCCAGCTGGATCATGCCGTGGTACACCCTCTCATCGGAGTCCGGGGCCAACGACCCTCCGGCTCCGTCGTCGCGTTCGCATGCCACCAGCATGAGAAGCGGAATCAGAAACAAAACAGTCCTTTTCATAAGCATACAGTTTTCTTGCTGCAAAGCTCAGAAAAGCTATCCGTTTCTTGAAATCCGAAACGTTTAATTGAAAAATCGGCCTCCCAGACTACTGGAAGGCCGATTTTAGGGCGTCACCCCAACGGATAATCGCGCAAAAAAGTTCAAAAACGCCGGCAGAGGGCGCTCAAGACGCGATCCCTACTTGCTAAAAATAGGTAACGGTGGTACCGGACACGGCGCTCAGGAGCTTGTTAGCCAGCGAAGACACGCCAAAACGGAAGTACTGCTTGTTCATCCATTCCTTGCCCAGCAGGGTGCAGCCGATGGACCAGTAGCACACGGCATCCTGGGCCGAAGCAATGCCGCCCGCCGCCTTGAAGCCCACCTTCCGGCCGGTCACTTCATAGTATTTCTTAATGCTTTCGCACATTACATAAGCAGCTAAGGGCGTGGCGTTTACCTTTACCTTACCGGTCGAAGTCTTGATAAAGTCGGCCCCATTTTCCATGGCCAGGAAAGAAGCGTCGGCAATAGCCTCGGGGGTTACCAGCAGACCGGTTTCCAGGATGACTTTCAGCACCACGGGACGGCCCAGCTCGGCAGCCACGGCGTCAATGCGCTCGCGGGAAGCGCGGATCTCCTCCCCGGCCTTGTCGTAGTCACCCATGAGGAAACTGTTCAGGGCCAGGACGATGTCAATTTCGTCGGCGCCGCCGCGGACAGCCAGTTCAATCTCGTGCAGTTTCACCTCCAGGAAGCTCTGGGACGTGGGGAAACAGCCGGCCACCGTGGTCACGTGCAGCCCGGGATCCTTGCGGCCGCCAGCCACTACCGAAGCGAAATTCGGATAGACGCAGATGGAAGCGGGAAGGGGCCAGCCGGGATAGTGCTTGGGGAAGGCATTCACCTTGTCCACCAGTCTGGTCACGGACGCGGGGGTGTCGTCATTGGCCAAGGTGGTCTGGTCCATGATGCCGAAGCAGGCCTTATAGACCTCTTCGTTGGCAATCTCGTCCAGGCCGGCAGCAATCAGTTCCAGATGGCGGGCAATGGCCTCTTTGTCCGGCGTATAGCCGTATTTGCTTGATAGTGACATAGTTTTATCCTTTAATTTGTATTGTATATCCTTCGTCGATGAGGGGTTGCACCAGGGCGCGCATCTCCTCCACCGTATATTTCTGCAGGCCCGTATGGGGCGTTTCCCGGTCGATGGTATAGACCATCACCGTCCGGGGATGCAACTCGCGGACCAGGTCCATCCAGCCTTCGACCCAGTCCTCCGTGGCCCAGCCGGGACCGCGCAGGAACATGGTCTGCAGGACGAACTGTCCGTCGAACTGCCGGAGGGAACGGACAATATCGGCCACGTGATAGGTGCCTACGGGCTTGTTCACCAGAGCCGCCTGGGCGTCGGTGGGGGCATCCAGCTTCAGGATGGCGTTGTCCACCTTCCTGAGGGCATGGAACACCTCCGGAACGCCCGCCCGCGTGGCATTGGACAGGACCGACACCTTGGCATCGGGATAATACCGGTCCCGCAGGGCCAGCGTCCGGCCGATGATGACCGGGAAATCGGGGTTCAGGGTAGGTTCGCCGTCGCCGGAAAAAGTGATGGAGTCGATGGGGACTCCCCCCTTCATGCATTCTTCCAGCTTGGCCTCCAGCGCCTCATGCACCTCCTGGGCCGAGGGCAGATGGGTATCGCCGCGACCGTCTTTGTTCCAGCCGCATTCGCAGTACACGCAGTCGAAGTTGCATAGCTTCCCTTTCTCGGGTAACAAATTGATACCCAAGGAACTGCCCAGCCTCCGGCTGAAGATGGGTCCGAATACGGTGGTCTCTCTCAGCATAGGCGTGTGGATGTACTTTCAGCCGTCAGGCGGCCGTCCGGACCGGACAGATGGTCAATCCGCACCAGGCCGGGGCGTTTGCCGGTTTCGATGCTGCCCAGGCGCGCCTCCACCCCCAGGAAACGGGCACCGTTCAGGCAGGCCCATTCCAGGAGTTCACCCAGGGCCAACTGAGGGAAAGCCTGCTGCAGGCAGAAGAGTTCGGCCACCATGTTCAACTGATCGTTGGAGGAGAGCGAATCCGTGCCTACGCAAATAGGAATGCCGCTTTCGCGCATCACGGGGATGGGCGGCAAGGTATTGTGTATAAACAGGTTGGAAAGCGGGCAAACGGCCAGATATGGCTCCTGCAGCACGGCCTTGGCCGCGGCGGCGCCTTCGGGGGTAAGGCAGCATTCGTGTACCAGCAGCACATGTCCGGGCACCGGTGCGGGCACGGCGGCCTGCACGCGGTCCAGGAAATACTCCAGGGAGGTTCCACCGGTCACCGGCGGGGTCGGGATGCCGTTCCGGACCCGGTTGTCCCACATGGGCCCGCTGCCGCTTTTCATCATCTGTTCCTCTTCGTCCGACTCTTCGCTGTGGAAGGACAGAAAACCGCTGCGAAGCCCCGCGGCCGAAGAAGCCGTCAAGAGCTCCGGACTCATCGTATAGCAGGAATGCGGGGTGGGCGCTGCGTCCAGTCCCATAGCGAGGGCCTTTTCCTGCAGGGCCAGAACGCCCTCCATCACCGCCTCACATTCCGACGGCTCCGCGCCAAAAACTTCCAGGAACGTACGCGTATACAGCGGATGCGAAGCCTTTACGGCAAAGGAATCGTCGCAGTTGGAGATATCGGCCATAGCCGAGACTCCCTGCGCCCAGAGGACATCCATCGCCGCCTGCAGGGCCGCCACCTTTTCCTTCAGGGACGAAGTGTCGCGCAAGGCATTGATTTGGTCGATGAAGCCCGCCATCCCCGTACCCTTGCGGAACATACCTTTCATATAGGACAGTTCCACGTGGCAGTGGGCATTCACGAAGCCCGGGACGATGGCCCCTTCCGCCACGCTTTCCCCCGGGGCGCAGACGCCGGTTCGGATGACGGTACCGTCATCCCCCACCTCCACGAAGCCGTTCAGGATGGGCTCGCGGGCGGTCAGGGTGTACAGGTATCGGGCGGTAAACCTTCTCATAATGAATCTCTTCGGAATATCAGGGAATCTGTCGGAAGCAGGGTCAGCGAATCCACCTGCCGATGGATCCATACGGAGTCGTGGTCAAAGCGCACGGGCAGCGTATCCACCGGTCGCACAGCAGGATGGGGATAGGACGTATCCGGCGGCATCGCATACAGGGCCATCATCTTCTGCCGCCACTTTTCCAGGTCTATCTCCCGGGCTGTCGCCTGGGCCATTTTGGACAGGATGTCAGCGGCCTCGCCCATGATCTTTTCCATCCGGGAAGGGTCCTCCAGGTAGTAATACAGGCTGTAACGGAAGTCGTCCGTATCATAACCATAGGCCTGGAAAATGCCCTCATAGACCAGTGTAGAGTCGTTTTGCGCACGGAGTTTCGGGTCCTGTTTCAGCTGCTGGTCCTGAATGAGCATATCCACCACGATATCCACCATGTCGTCACGCGGAATCTTGCGCGGTCCCCCGCAGGAAACCGCCAGCAGCACCAGGAGCAGCAGGATATGAACCCTTCCGCGCATTTATCTCAAAATGGCGCCAAGTTCGGTCTGAAGGGCCTGCAGCACGCGTTCCATTGTCTTTTCAACGTCGGTATCGGTGAGGGTGCGCTCCAGATCCTGCAACACGAAACTCAGGGCATACTGTTTCTTGCCGAAGAGAATCTTCTCGCCGCGGTACACGTCGAACAGGCCGACGCTCTTGATGAGCTTCTTGCCGGCACGGAGGGCCACCTTGCGGACATCGGCATAGGATACCTGCTCGTCCAGGAGGAGGGCCAGGTCGCGGCGCACTTCGGGGAACTTGGGCAGTTCCTTGAAGGAGAATTTGTCGCGCTTGACCAGCGTGAACAGCACTTCCCAGTTGATTTCAGCGGCGAAAACGGGCTGTTTGATGCCGAAACGGCGGCACAGCACCGGATGCATCGTACCCAGGGTGGCCAGCAGCTGCGGTTCCTTGCCCGGGAGGCTGTAGGTAATGCCTTCGGCAAAGAGGTCGGCCGGGGCGCTGCCCAGCAGCAGGGTGGAAAGGTCGATCCGGTAGCGGGCCATCAGGGCCTCAACGTAGCCTTTCAGCTGGAAGAAGCTGGATTTCTGGGCGGGACTGCGCCAGACCTTATCCGGCGTTCCGCTCAGGAACAGGGAGAAGCAGCGGTGCTCCTCGTAGCCCTTGAGGGTGGTACCATCCACCTCCGGAAGACGCTGATACACAGAGCCATATTCGAAGAATTTCAGCGAAGCGGCCTGCCGGTTCAGGTTGTAGGCCACTACCTCCAGACCGCTCAGGAGCAGGGTCTGGCGCATCACGTTCAGGTCCTGGCTCAGCGGGTTCACGATGTGGACACAGCGCTCGGCGGGATAAGTCTGGAGCTGGGTATAATAGTCCTCCTTGGTGAGGGAATTGTTCATCGTCTCCACAAAGCCGTTGGCTGCCAGGAAGTTGGAAATGGCATTGCGGATGGCTTCGGGCTCCGGCTGGGCGCTGGCGTTCACGCTCATCCTGAGGTTCTGGGGCAGCTCGATGTTGTTGTAGCCGTAGATGCGGAGGATTTCCTCCACCACGTCGCATTCGCGGGTAACATCCACCATGTAGGTGGGCGCCGCCACCAGCGCGCCGTTTTCATGCTTCTGGACGAACTGATAATTCAGGCCTTCCAGGATCTTCTCGATGGTATCCTTGCCGATCTGCTTGCCGATGAAATGCTGGATGCGTCCGTAGTCCAGGGCAATCTGCACGCGGCCGATGGGCCGGGGGTACAGCTCCTGCACCTGCCCTACCACCTGTCCGCCGGCCACTTCCTGAATCAGGAGGGCGGCGCGCTTGGCGGCATACAGGGCGGCTTCGGGATCGGCGCCACGTTCGAAGCGGAAGCTGGCGTCGGTGGAGAGCTGCTGACTCTTGGCGGTCTTGCGGATGCTCACCGGGTCGAAGTAGGCACCTTCGATAAAGACGTTCACGGTGCTGTCCGTAACGCCGGAATCTTCACCGCCGAATACGCCGGCGATGCACATCGGGCCTTCTGCGTCGGCAATGACCATATCGCAGGCGGCCAGCTTGCGCTCAATCCCGTCCAGGGTGCGGATGGGCTCCCCTGCTGCGGCACGCCGCACGATCACCTTTCCACCCCGCACTTTGCCGGCGTCGAAGGTATGCAGCGGCTGCCCGGTCTCGAACAGCACGAAGTTACTGATATCCACCACGTTATTAATGGGCTTCAGGCCGATGCTCAGCAGGCGCTCCTGCAGCCATTCCGGGCTGGGACCTACTTTTACGCCTTTCATCGTGATGCCGGTGTAGCGGGGGGCGCCGTCGCTGTCCAGCACCTCGACAGGCATCGCGCTGCCGGCGCCTTCGCGGAAGGCCTCCACCGAAGGGATGCACAGGCTGGCGGGGATGCCGCGGCTGAACAGATAGCCGTACAGGTCCCGGGCCACGCCGATATGGGAAGCGGCGTCAATGCGGTTGGCGGTGATTTCGTACTCGATCACAGCCTCGTCCTTGAGCTGGAGGTATTCCTTGGCCGGCGTACCGGGAACAGCCGTTTCCGGGAGCACCATAATGCCGTCGTGGCTGGTGCCGATGCCCAGTTCGTCCTCGGCGCAAATCATGCCGAAGCTCTCGACACCGCGAATCTTGGATTTCTTGATCTTGAAGTCTCCGGGGAGCACCGTTCCGATGCGCGCGAACAGCACCTTCTGTCCGGCCGCCACGTTGGGGGCGCCGCACACCACCTGCACCGGGGCTTCGCTGCCGTCGTTTACGGTGGTAATATGCAAATGGTCGGAATCCGGATGGGCCTCGCAGGTGAGCACCTGCGCCACCACTACCCCGTTCAGACCGCCGGGAATCACTTCCTGCGTTTCCACGGCATCCACTTCAATGCCGATGGAAGTCATCGCCTCGGCCACCTGCTCCGGCGTTAAATCACATTTCAGGTACTCCTGTAACCAGCTGTAACTCAGTTTCATATCTTATTGTATATCTTCAATCTTAAACAGCGACTCAACGAACGCTTTCTTGTCAAATACTTTCAGGTCGTCCAGACCTTCGCCAATGCCCAGGAACTTGATGGGGAACTTGAACTGGTCCACGATGCCCACCACCACGCCGCCTTTGGCGCTGCCGTCCAACTTGGTGACGGCCAGGGCCGTTACGTCCGTGGCGCGGGCGAATTCCTTGGCCTGGATAAAGGCATTCTGTCCGGTGGAACCGTCCAGCACCAGCAGGACCTCGTGCGGGGCATCGGGCACCACGCGGCGGATGACGTTGCGGATTTTGGTGAGTTCGTTCATCAGGTCCACCCGGTTGTGCAGGCGGCCGGCGGTGTCAATCAGGACCACATCGGCCCCCTTGGCCACGGCCGACTTCACGGTATCGAAGGCGACGGAGGCGGGATCGGAGCCCATGGCCTGCTTGACGATGTCCACGCCCGCGCGCTGGGCCCAAACGGTGAGCTGGTCCACGGCGGCGGCACGGAAGGTATCGGCCGCACCGATCACCACCTTCTTTCCCTGCTGGGAAAGCATGTGGGCCAGTTTGCCGATGGTGGTGGTCTTCCCCACCCCGTTCACGCCCACAACCAGCACCACGTAGGGTTTCTTGGAGAAATCGAAGGCTTGGACAGGGGCATCGTCCTCGCCGATGAGCCGGGCGATCTCGTCCCGGATCAGGGCCACCAGTTCCTCCATATCCACGTACTTGTCGCGCTCCACGCGGTCTTCGATGTTTTCGATCAGTTTCAGCGTGGTATCGACTCCCATATCCGAGGACAGCAAAGCCTCCTCCAGAGCGTCCAGCACGGTATCGTCCACCCGGGACTTGCCCGTAATGGCGCGCCCCAGTTTCTGGAAGAAATTCAGATTGGTCTTCTTAAAACCTTTGTCGAATAATCCCATATTCTTTCGTATCATACAAAGGTAACATTTTGCGCGCACAAAACAAAAAATTGGATTATTCCGCAGAATCCCGTACCTTTGTTTTAATGACCGTAATAGAAACGATTAACCTATGAAGAAATTATGCTGCCTGGCCATCCTGGCCATCCTCACCATCCCCGCAATGGGCCAAAAGATGTTGACAGACCGCTTTAACCCCGACGGCGACGGGAAAGCGTTCATCGCAAAAGGTTCCCGCGCCCTGGGTATCTCGGGTAATTATATGAATTTCAATGCAGGCGGCGACCTGAACGGAGACGGGTACCAGATCCTGTCCCTGCTGAATATCGGCGACGGTCAACTCCACAGCTGGAAGGTGATGCCCAAATTCGCCTGGTTCCCCGCCGATGATTTTGCCATAGAAGCCAAGCTGATTTACAGCGGCTATTCGCTGGACACCGACATCAACCTGGATTTTCGCACCATCCTGCAAACCGAGGACCCTGAGCTGAATGTACAGCTCTCCAGCCGGCATATGGTGAATCATTCCGGCGGCTTTGCCGTGGCCGGCCGCAAATATATTCCCTTCTTCGGCAGCAAGTTTTTCGCCATCTTCGGCGGCGTTACCCTGGAAGGGCGTTACAGCTCCATCTATTCCAGCCCCCGCGTGGAGAAGCCCGCGAAATACCGCATTTCCCATGGCATCCACGCCGATCTCTCCCTTGATGGCGGCCTCGCACTCCGGCTCAAGGACGGCAGCCTGATCTCCGCCGGCATTCCGCTGGTGGGCATTGATTACGACTACACTTTCCAGAATCAATACCTGGATGAAAATGTCCGCAAGGCTCATATGTCCTCCCTGCGTTTTTCCCGCAAGGCCAATTTCCTGAGCGTCTTCTTCAGCTATTCCCGCTTCATCCAGCCCAAGAAAAAGCGCTAGCCCCAAGGACCTGAGATAAAAAGAGCGCCTCCCGCACGTCGATAGTGCGGGAGGCGTCTTTTGTAGTGGCAGGAGAGAACTTACTTCTTGGCGAAGAACTCTTTCTCCTTACCCTCTTCCACCAGCTGCTCTACGAAAACGTAGGCACCGGTCTTGGGGCTCTTTTCCATACGGATCACCTTCACCATGTGCTTGGCACCGGCTTTGGCATCGAAGGTAGCAACAGCTTTTTTTGCCATAGTCTAAATCTCCTATACTTTACTTGATCTCACGGTGGAGGGTAACTTTCTTGAGGTACGGGTTGTACTTCATGCGCTCAAGACGGTCGGGGGTGTTCTTCTTGTTCTTGGTGGTGATGTAACGGGACATGCCGGGAACACCGCTGGCCTTCTGCTCCGTGCACTCCAGGATGACCTGCACCCTGTTTCCTTTCTGTTTCTTTGCCATAATTTTACAGGATTAAAGGGTTAAACAAGGCTTACGTATCCTTTCTCCTGAGCGGCCTTCAGGGTGGCATCGAGACCATTCTTCTCGATGATACGCATACCCTTGGTGGTCACTTTCAGGGTGACGAAACGCTGTTCGGCCTCGGACCAGAACTTCTTGGTCTTGAGGTTCAGGGAGAAGTCGCGCTTGGTGCGCAGCTTGGAATGGGCAACGTTGTTGCCGATCATTCTCTTCCTACCGGTTATCTGACAAACCTTTGACATAATATTTTACTTTTTAATTGTTACTTGTTTGTGGTGTTAGACGATTTTCAGGAATCGTTTCCACCGGATGCTTTTGGGGAAGCTTTTGCTTCCGTCTGTTGAAAGCCAAATGATGGATGGGGTACCTACAATGTGATCTTCCGGAACGAATCCCCAATAGCGGGAATCCAGGGAGTTATGCCGGTTATCACCCATCATAAAGTAGTAGTCTTGCTGAAACGTGTACGTCGAGGCCGGTTCTCCGTTAATCAGGATGGCGTCTTGGTCCACTTGCAGGGTGTTGTGCTCGTAGTCCCGGATGATGCGCTCGTAGAGCGGCAGGTTTTCCAGGGTCAGGGCAACGGTGGCACCCTTTTCAGGAATCCAGAGCGGGCCGAAGTAATCGCAGGTCCAGCGGGTTTTCCCGGTAAAGGGGAAAATGGCCGATTCCTGGCCTGCCGTAGGGAACTGTTCCAGGTTGGGGATCACTTCCACTACGCTTTTCAGCTCTTTTACCTGCTCCAGCATCTCGCCCGTAAGCGGCATCGCGGGATAACCGGGAAGGCGGGAATCGAAGTAGAGCTCCGACTGGTTGATACCCATCTGCTCCAACTTCAGCTGGTTGATGCGGGAACCGGTAGTTATTACCTGATACGTGAGCTGCCGTCCGGGATAGTCGGCTTCCTTTTCGCCGTTCACCCATACCAGGCCGTCCTTCACTACCAGCGTGTCACCGGCAACGGCAACACAGCGCTTTACGTAGTGGTCCTTCTTGTCGGTGGGACGGACGATGATGGGACCAAACTGCTGAATGGTGTTCTCCCTTCCGTAGGAACGTACCCAGGCGTAATAGTCGTCTGCGGGACGTCTGGTCAGGACTGTGTCGCCATTCGGGAAACCGAAAACCACGATATCGCCTCTTTGAACCTCACGGAAACCCTTGAGCCTACGGTATTTATTCTGGATAAGGGTCGAATACGACTCGTGCCCGAATATCTGGTTGTGGGTAAAGGGGATGGTGAGGGGCGTCTGCGGTACGCGCGGTCCGTAGGTGAGCTTGGACACGAAGAGATGGTCTCCGGTGTACAGGCTGCTTTCCATGGACGAGGAAGGAATTTTGAAGGCTTGGAAGAAGAAAATATTGATGAACGTTACCACAACGACGGCGAAGATGATGGCATCCAGCCAATCCAGCCAAACATTATGTTTTTCTCCGGGGGCATATTCTTTCTTCCAGAAGAGCCACTTGACCTTTTTCGTAATGATGAGGTCGAAGATGACAATCAGTCCCAGGAGCCACCAATAGTTTCCGAGCCAGATCACCCAAGCGACATACAGCAAGGACCAGAATCCCAGCTTCAGCCATTTGTTTTGGATGATTTCCTTCCAGCTCACGGGGCAATGACTACTTTACAGAGTTCACAATCGCCTCAAAAGCCTGAGGGTTGTTCATGGCAAGGTCTGCAAGAACTTTACGGTTGAGGCCGATGTTCTGCTTGGCAAGACGACCCATCAGCTGGGAATAGGTGAGGCCGTACTGACGGGCGGCGGCGTTGATGCGCTGGATCCACAGGGAGCGGAATTCACGCTTCTTGGCCTTGCGGTCGCGGTATGCGTAGGTGAGACCTTTCTCGTAGGTGTTCTTCGCAACCGTCCACACATTCTTGCGGGAGAGGAAATTACCGCGGGTTCTGGAGAGAATCTTCTTGCGGCGTGCCCTGGAGGCAACAGAATTAACTGATCTAGGCATAAATTTTTGGACATTTTTGGAGGCAGTGGCATCGCGGGGATGCGCTTTTACTGACTGCGTTCCAGTTAAACATTAAATTACAGGACCAGAAGCTCTTTTACACGTGCGAGATCGTCTTTCTCCAGGATGGCGAAATGATCCAGGTTGCGTTTCTGTTTCTTGGTCTTCTTGGTGAGGATGTGGCTGTGATAAGCGTGCTTCCTCTTGATCTTTCCCGATCCGGTAAGCGTAAAGGTAAGCGTAAAGCGCTTTTTGGCACCGGAGTTGGTTTTAAGCTTTGCCATTGTGTTAAACAATTAATAATTATACATATTGAGTTCTTTTTGAGATCCTCTCGCTTCGCTCGGGATGACATTTGTCATACCGAGGCCCAAAGGGCCGAGCGTATCTCATAAGGACTCATTATTTCTTTTTAACAGGAGCGATCATCATGCTCATGCGCTTGCCTTCCAGGACCGGCATGTTCTCCGCGCGGCCAAATTCTTCCAGCTCTACGGCGAAACGAAGCAGCTGCTTCTCTCCCTGCTGGGCGAATTGGATGGAACGGCCGCGGAAGAAGATGGACGCCTTCACCTTGGACCCTTCCTGCAGGAACTCCTGCGCGTGCTTGAGCTTGAACTGGAAGTCGTGCTCGTCGGTGTTGGGGCCGAAGCGGATTTCCTTGATCACAATCTTGGCGGCGTTGGCCTTCATCTCCTTGGCCCGCTTGCGCTGCTGGTACAGATACTTCTGGTAGTCCAGGATCTTGCACACGGGCGGATCGGCTTTGGCGCTGATTTCCACCAGGTCCAGCTCCAGTTCTTCGGCCAGGGCCAAAGCCTTGGTGAAGGGATAGATGCCCTGCTCGGGGATGTTGTCCCCCACCAGACGCACCTGGGATGCGGTGATTTCACGGTTAATCCGAAGGGCGTTCTCGTCCTTCTGGGCAGCCTGCACCTGCTGGGGCTTTTTCTTCAGACCCGAAGGTCTGGGTTTGAAAGGCGTTGCGATAACTTTGCTCCTTTAAACGTTAAACTTAATTCTGGGCCAGTTCTTCTGCCACGGCATTGCGGACATAGTCCACAAACTGCGGCACGCTCATGGAACCCTGGTCCTCGGCTCCACGGCGCACAGACACGGTTTCGTCGGCCTGTTCTTTTTCGCCGACAATTACCAGAAGCGGAACTCTCATCAGGGACGTTTCACGGATCCTCTTACCGAGCGTTTCGTTTCGATCGTCTATTGAGGCGCGAATTTCGGAATTATTTAGCAGATTTACAACTTTTTTCGCATAATCCAGCGAGCCGAAGGGGGCCCGGTGGATCATAACGGGGCGCTTGCGGCTGCCGTCGCTGTCCACATATTCCAGTTCGAAGCGCTCCGGCAGGTTGTAGTCCACCTGGATGGTACCCAGCTGCCAGCTGCGGCCGATGGCGTCCTTCACCATGAAGTCCAGCTTAGGACCGTAGAAGGCTGCTTCGCCGGTTTCCACCACATAGGGCAGGCCCTTTTTCTTGGCGGCATCGATGATGCCCTGTTCGGCCTTGTTCCAGTTCTCTTCGCTGCCGATGTACTTGGACGGGTTCTTGGGGTCGCGCAGGGAGACCTGGGCGGTAAACTTGTCGAAGTGCAGGGTCTTGAACACATACAGGATCAGGTCGATCACTTTTTCGAACTCTTCCTGCAGCTGGTCCTGGCGGCAGAACAGGTGGGCATCGTCCTGGGTGAAGCTGCGCACGCGGGTAAGGCCGTGGAGTTCACCGGACTGCTCGTAACGATACACGGTGCCGAATTCGGCGAAACGAAGCGGCAGGTCCCGGTAACTGCGGGGGGCGCTGCGGTAGATTTCGCAGTGGTGCGGGCAGTTCATCGGCTTCAGCAGGTACTCCTCCCCTTCCTGCGGGGTGCGGATGGGCTGGAAGCTGTCCTTGCCGTACTTGGCATAGTGGCCGGAGGTCACATACAGTTCCTTGCCGCCGATATGGGGGGTCACCACCTGCAGATAACCGTATTCGGCCTGCTTCTTCCGGAGGAAGTTCTCCAGGGTGTTGCGCAGGGCGGCGCCACGGGGCAGCCACAGGGGCAGACCGGCGCCCACGCGCTGCGAGAAGGTGAACAGTTCCATCTCCTTGCCGATCTTGCGGTGGTCGCGCTTCTTGGCCTCCTCCAGCACCTGCAGATACTCGGTGAGCATGCTGGCCTTGGGGAAGGTGATACCGTAGATACGGGTAAGCTGCTGACGGGTTTCATCGCCCCGCCAGTAAGCGCCGGCCAGGGACAGCACCTTCACGGCCTTGATCACTTCCGTGTTCTTCAGGTGCGGGCCACGGCACAGATCCGTGAAATGACCGTTGGTATAGTAGGTGATGGTGCCGTCTTCCAGTTCAGAAATAAGCTCCTGCTTGTACTGGTCGCCCTTTTCGGTGAAATATTTCATGGCATCGGCCTTGGAGACCTCGATACGGGTGAAGTCCTCCTTGCCGCGGGCCAGCTCCAGCATCTTGTTCTCGATGGCCTTGAAGTCGGCGTCCGTCAGGGTGCGGCCGTTCATGTCCACGTCATAGTAGAAGCCATTCTCGATGGCCGGTCCGATGCCGAATTTCACCCCGGGGAACAGGGCCTCCAGGGCTTCGGCCATCAGGTGCGAAGAGCTGTGCCAGAATACTTTCTTGGCCTCATCGTCCTCCCACTTCAGGAGCCGGATGGCCACATCCTCGGTGATGGGACGGGTTACGTCGATGGTAGTTCCCTTGGAAGTCTCGGGTTCGTCGGGCCGCTTGATATTCACGGCCAGGATCTGCTCTGCAAGGCGGGGGCTGATGCTCATCGCCACGTCATAACCGCTTACGCCAGCCTCGAACTGACGCACGCTTCCATCGGGGAACGTAATGTTAATCATAATCTAATTAGTTTTTAGCCTACAAAGATAATAATTTTATTTGAGATACACTCGCTTCGCTCGGTATGACAAAAAGGAAACGGTATGGCATTTCTGTCATACCGAGCAATTACTGTCATACCGAGCAATTACTGTCATACCGAGGCCCAAAGGGCCGAGTGTATCTCAGATCCGCTCCTTAATCTGGTATTCGTTACGGTTGGAGGCACTGCGGGCCACCATTTCCCCGACGAAACCGGCCAGGAAGAGCATGACGCCCAGTACGACGGCCAGCAGGGCCAGGTAGAAGAGGGGCTGGTCGGTGACGGCGCGGTAGCGCAGGCCCTGCGCCTGGTGAATGAGCTTGGCAGCGATGATCCAGACGGTCATCACAAAGCCCACCAGGAACATCAGGATGCCGCTGGTACCGAAAAAATGCATGGGCTTGCCGCCGAAGCGGGACAGGAACCACAGGCTCATCAGGTCCAGCAGGCCGTTCACGAAGCGGTCCAGGCCGAATTTGGACACGCCGTAC
>CACYHZ010000042.1 GCA_902774345.1 uncultured Bacteroidia bacterium
CAAAGCCGCCCGCCACTATGAGTCCAAGGACGACATCCTGGTGCTGAACGCCCGGAACGTCAAGGGCATCGAGTACAAGATGGCCAAATGCTGCAATCCAGTCTTCGGGGACGATGTCTTCGGCTTCGTCACGCGCGAAGCCGGCATCAAAATCCACCGGATCAGCTGCCCCAACGCCGCCCGGCTGCTGGAACAGTATCCCTACCGCATCCAGAAGGTGCGTTGGGCCGATTCGCCTTCGAGCGGCAGTTTCCAGGTGGCCCTGAAGGTAACCACGGACCTGGAGAGCGCCGTCCTGAACAAGGTGATGGAGATGGTGGGGCAGTTCAAGGCGTCGATCCGCAGCTTCAACGTATCGGAGAACCCGCGCAACGGCACCTACGAGATTTCCATGAAGATTTCCGTGCCGTCCAACCTGGAACTGGACAAGGTGCTTTCCCAGCTGCGGAACCTGAAACATGTTCTGAAAGTAACACGTGTTTAAAATATGAAAAAGTACTTATTCCTATTGTGTTTACCTCTGCTTGCGCTCGCTTGCGGCAAGCCGGAGAACCAGGTTCCGGATACGGATTCGGAACCCAAACCCGAGCCCGAGGCAGTCGTTCCCGTCGAGGCCATCACCGGACTGGCAGCCTCTGCAGAACTTAACGTGGGGGAAACCCTCCAGTTATCGGCCAGCGTCCTTCCCGAGAACGCGACGGAAAAAACCATCGCGTGGTCTTCGTCGGACAGCCAGACGGCCAGTGTTTCCAGCACGGGGCTGGTGAAAGCCGAGGCGGCCGGGACGGCCACCATCACGGCCTCCTGCGGCGGCAAAAGCGCCACCTGTGCCATCACGGTCATCAAACCCGACGAGCCGATTATCGACCCTGAGGTTCCGGTCAGCGCCATCACCCTGGATGTGACCAGCCTTACCCTCCTGAAGGGCGCCACCTACACGCTGACGGCCAGCGTGGCACCCGATGATGCCACTGACAAGACCGTGAGCTGGAGCAGCTCCGATCCGGCGGTAGTCACCGTGGAGAACGGTGTGCTGTACGCCGTAGCCCCCGGAAATGCCGTGATCACAGCCAAGGCTGGCGAGATCGAGGCTACCTGTGCAGTCTGCGTAAAGGAAGTCAACGCTGGGGACAATGAAGGAACCAGCACAGAAATTTGGGAGTAAGCGTATGAAAACCAAGTATTTGTTCTTATCGGCCCTGGCTCTTTGCCTGGCCCTTTCCTGCCAGCGGCAGGAAGAAAACCTGTCTGTGGAAACGCTTCGCTTCCATGCCGTGAACGGCGAGGACACCAAAACGGTCCTGCAGGAGGACGGCGCCATCTTCTGGAGTCCCGGCGACGCCATCAACCTCTTCTACGGCAGCAGCGAAGGCCGCTTTGTCTCCGACAACGGCGAAGCCGCCGCTTCCGCGAACTTCAACGGCCCGGCGGAAGGCTTCCTGCTGGACGCTGAAAATACTTTCTGGGCCGTCTATCCCTACCGTCAGGACAACAGTTTTGACGGAACGGCCGTCAGCCTGAGCCTACCCGGTGAGCAGACGGCTGTAGCCGGCGGTTTTGCCAACGAGCTCTTCGTCGCCATGGCCCAGTCGCAGGACTATACCCTTCGTTTCTACAACCTTTGCGGCGGCGTCAAGTTCTCCGTCGCGCACGAAGGCATCACCTCCGTCCGCTTCAGGGGCAATAACGGCGAAATCCTGGCCGGAGAGGTGAAGGCCGCCTTCGACGCCAACGGCAAGCCCGTGGTGACGGAAGTCGTGGACGGCGCAGCGGAAGTGGTGCTGAACGCCCCCAAGGGCAGCAGCTTCGAACCCGGCGAGTGGTATTACATCGTCACCCTCCCGGCCATCCTGGAACAGGGATACACCCTGGAATTCTGGCGTGAGAGCCCGATGGGCAGCCGCACCTCGGAGCATTCTGTCCAGATTGCCCGCTCCGTCTGGGGGCAGCTGGAGGAGGCCGACGGCGACATCGTCGAAGACATCCTGCCGAAGGCCGTCGACCTGGGCCTTTCCGTGGCCTGGGCCTCCTTCGAACTGGGCACGGACACCCCTACCGGAACCGGCAGCCTCTTCGCCTGGGGCGAAACCCTCAGCAAAGACAGCTTTGGGTGGGACAATTACTTATGGGGAACGCAAGACGCCCTGACCAAGTATAACAGCCTGGACGGAAAGACGCAGCTGGATCCGGAAGACGATGCCGCAACCGCAGCCTACGGCGGCCTGTGGCGCATCCCCAGCGTGGCCGAATGGGAGGAACTCTCTGAGGAATGCACATGGACCCCGACTACCCGACGCGGTGTCGAAGGATACGAAGCCAAGAGCAAAGTCAACGGCAATACCCTCTTCCTGCCCATCGGAAACGGGGATGGATACTGGTCGGCGGCCATCGACGAAAACGACCTGGCCTCCGGTATCTGCGTATCGCCTTCCCAGAACGGTATCGAGATCAGCTATATGCCCCGATTCGTGGATGAGCGGATCCTTGCGGTCTATGCACCCCTGTTCCGCTTCCATCCTACCCGGGCCGATGTCGGCTGCGACGAAGCTTCCTTCACCGTGGAAGTGGTCAGTTCCCTGGGTTACAAGACCAGCAATGTTCCCAGCTGGGTGCAGGAGGTTTCCGTTGAGGAAGCCGGCCTGAACCGTTTCATCCATACCTTCACCGTATCGGCCAATCCCACCACCGCCACCCGGATGGGCGTGATTGTCTTCTGCAACGACAACAACCAGTGCGTACCCTTCACCGTCACTCAGGAGGCCAAGCCTGCCCCCACTGTAAAAGCCGACAAATCCAAGCTCTCCTTTACTTGCGAGGCCGGTGAAGACAGCTTCAACGTAACGTCCAACACGGACTGGACCGTAGCCGTGGACCAGCCCTGGTGCACGGTCTCCCCTGCCGAAGGCAGCGGGGACGGGGTGGTCACCGTGAGCGTCTCCCCCAACGAAACGGAAGTGGTGCGCAGCGCCCGGATCACCCTGGCTTCGGCCGACGGCAGCGCCCTGCAGAGCATCCTGGTGAGCCAGGAGGAAACGGTGATCGAGGCCGATTTCGACTGGACCCAGACTTTCCTGCACCGTTCCCTGATGATGCGTTTCACGGCCACCTGGTGCGGGTATTGCCCCATGATGGCCCACGCCGTCGATTATGTGCAGGAGCATAACCCCGGCCTGATTGAAGCCGTGAACCTGCACGCATCCGACAGTGACCTGGCCTTCTCCGGAACCAGAACGCTGATGAACCAGTACAAAGCGAGCGGCTATCCTTCCGGTGTCGTGGACGGCCGCCGTTCGGTGGACAACTACAATGATTACACCTACACGGCTTCGGTCATCGCCAAATACGCCCATGAAACCGAAGACAATTATCCCACCGCCAGCGCCATCCGCTACGAAAGCGAATGGGACAGCGGTAAGTTGAACCTGGACCTCACCCTGTATCTGCGCTATGCCGGTGACTACAAAGTGACCGTCCTGCTGCTGGAGAGCAAGATCAAGGCCAACCAGACGGACTATGTCGAAGACGTCGTACATACCGACTACATCCACAATGACATTGCCCGCATGGCGCTGAGCAATATCAGCGGAGATGAGTTCACCACGCTGAAGGACTGCGTGGCCAAGCAGTTCAACTACAACGTTCGGGTTCCCGCCACCTACAAGAAGAGCAATCTGCGCATCCTGGTGTATGTCCAGCGGGCCTACGGCACCCAGAAGGTGATCCGTTCGGGCAACTACGGGGACTATTACGTGGATAATGCCATTTCCGGCGTAGCCGGTGAAAACCTGCCTGTGACTGCCGAATAATGAGCTTTCGCAAGTGCATATCGCTCCTCCTTGTGCTGCTGCCTACCCTGGCGGCGGCACAGGGCTGGGGGCACCTGTCCGGCGGGGTGGAATCCAACTCCATCGTCTATCGTGATGGCACCTTCCGTTCCAACAATTACCTCAAGCTGGACTATGTCAAGGGCCGTTTTTCGGCCGGTATCCAGGCCGAATATTACCCCGAGCCCCTGCTGGGCTACGATCTGAACCTGAAGGGAATCGGCCTGCCGGGCAAGTACATCGCCTGGACCGATACGCTGTGGAGCATCACGGCCGGCGACTTTTACGAACAGTTCGGAACGGGCATCCTCCTGCGCAGCTGGGAGGACCGAAACCTGGGCACCAATAATTCCATTGGCGGCGGACGCGTCACCTTCCATACCCGGAACGATGTCTTTTCGCTGAAAGTGCTGGGCGGCGTGCCCCGGAAATACCTCTGGTACGCACCCGATCAGTGGCTCTCCGGAGGGGAAGCCAGCCTAAGGCTGGGCAGTTTCCTTCTGGAAGGAGCCGGCCTGGTGAAAAACGACGGTCACGGCACGTCCGTCTCCTACTCCGTCCTTTCCTCCTACAGCATCGGCGGTTTTTCGGCCCGGGCCGAATGGGTGGGCGCCCCCAAGCAAAAGGGAAACGCCCAGACCCTGGAGCTGGCCTATGCCCAGAAGTCGATCTCTACCTCCCTTACGGTGAGGCGTTTGCAGAACATGCTGGACCCGATGGGAATGAACTACCTGCCTTCCCTCTGTCAGGAACATTCCTACATGCTGGCCAGCCTGAATCCTTACACCACCTTCGCAGATGGCGAACTGGGCGGCAGTCTCGATGTCTTCTACCGGCTCAAGAGCTGGAAGTTCCATGTGAACGGCAGTTACATCTGGGCGCTGCCTTCGGCCCTGAAGGACCATGAGACGCTCAGGATGGCCTACCGCGACCTGAACGTGCAGGTGGAGAAACGCTGGAACCGCAGCCTGAAGACGGTGGCGTTCATGAGCATTCAGGAGAACTCCCCCACCCACGGCCAGCGCAAGGCCACCAATGCCCAGAACGTCTTCGTGCTGGACGGCGTGTACAAATTCAAAGGGAAGCTTTCCCTTCGCGCACAGTTGCAATACCTTTATTCACAAGAACTTACGCGCGACTGGATGGCAGGTTCGCTGGAGCTTTCCTCCACGGACGGCTGGAGCGTACACGTGCAGGATATGTACAACCACGGCAGCTCCAAAGAGCACTACTATGAAGCCGGCGCCAGCTGGAGCTACAAGGGCTTCAAGGTGGCTCTTTCCTACGGTCACCAGCGGGCCGGGATGGTATGCTCCGGCGGCGTCTGCCGCTGGCAACCCGAATACACAGGCGGCATGCTGCGCCTGAATTATCATTTTTAAGTATGCGCAAGTTATTCTATATCCTGGCAATGGGCCTGGCAATGGCCGCCTGCGTAGGGCAGAAGGATGATCCGGAACCCGAACCTGATCCCACTCCGGTCGTTCCACCGGAACCGGATCCCGATCCCGACCCGGAACCAGAACCGGAGCCTGAACCCGAACCCGAACCTGAAAGCACGGTCTTTTATCACCGGGTACTGGCCCTGGATTTCACGGCCACCTGGTGCGAGCACTGCCCGCACATGGCCGAAGCCCTGGTGACGGCCGCTGAGGCCAGGGAGGACCGCATCATCACGATGGCCGCCCACTACATGGACGAGCTGGCTTCGGACCAGGCCAATGCGCTGTCCACCCTGTTCAAGGTATCGGCCTACCCTACCCTGGTGATGGACTGGGACAAGAGCACCCTGACTTCCCTGCAGGACGCCAACCTCATCATAGAGTACGTGGACCAGGCCCTGGAGACCGAGGTCTGCGGACTGGCGGGATCATCGTCCGTCTCCGACGGCACCCTGAGCGTCACCGCCCGCGTTTCCAGCATCGCCGAAGCTTCGTACAGCTGCGTGTTGGCCCTGGTGGAAGACGGCATCGTCGTTGATTATCAAGCGGGCTACGGGCAGCATTACACCTGCAATGACGTGTTCCAGTGTTTTGTGGACTGCACCGCGGAAGGCAAGTCCCTGGGCACGCTGGCGCCGGAGGAAGAAGGCACGGTGACCTTTACGGCCCCGGCCCCGGAAACATCATCGCTTGCCTGAGCGTAGCGGCGCAGGACATGTCACAGGTGCCCCTTCAAACCCTGGAGGGCGGCACGGAAACCCCTGCTTCCTGGATTGATGGCAAAACGCCCTACGTGGTATCCTTCTGGTTCGTCACCTGCAAGTACTGCCTGGAGGAGATGGACGCCATCAGTGAGGTATTCGAAGAGTGGCAGGCCGAAAAGCCCTTCCGCTTCATCGCCGTCTGCAACGACGACACCCGTTCCCTGGCCAAGGCCAAGGCGCTGGTGCGCAGCCGCGGCTGGGACGGCTTCCATTTCTCTTTCGACGTGAACAAGGAACTGACGCGGGCCATGAAGGTCACCTCATGCCCCCACCTATTCCTCTTCGACAAGAACGGGAAGCTGGTCTATACGCACCAGGGCTACAGCCCAGGGGACGAAGATGTACTGTTTCAGAAGATCAAGGAATTGCGCTAGTCCTTCCACACCTTCAGGTACTGCTGAAGGGCCCACATTTCGTCGCGATATTTGGCGGCTGCCGTGAAATCCAGTCCGGCGGCCGCTTTTTGCATCTTCCGGCGGGCCTCTTCGGCCGATTTCTCCACCTGCTCCCGGGACATCGAACGGATGACGGGATCCTGGAGGACGGCGGCCAGGTCGGCCACGATATAGCCATCGACATAGGCCGATGTCCCATCGCGGCGGGCGTCGTGGCCAAGGCCCACGGAAACGTCTCCCCGGCCCAGCTCCGAAGCACTGGGCACATAGGTGGGATCCGAGACGGAGTCCTTCGCGCTCACGTGGCCGGTGACGCTGTTCCGGAGGGCCGGATTCAGGAAGCCGCTGATGTGGGTGGTGTCCTCGCCGGAGCGGACCAGTTCGCTCATCAGGACGTTCGCGCGCACCTGCACCTGCTTGGGCGTAATACCGTGTAATTTATTGTACTCCTGTTGTTTGGCGCGCCGGCGGGCAGTTTCGCGGATGGTCTCGTCCATCGACTGGGTGATGGTATCCGCGTACATGATCACCAGGCCGTTGATGTTACGGGCGGCGCGGCCGGCAGTCTGGGTCAGGGCCCGTCCGCTGCGGAGGAATCCCTCCTTGTCGGCATCCAGGATGGCCACCAGGGACACCGTGGGGATGTCCAGGCCTTCGCGCAGGAGGTTCACACCGATCAGGACGTCAAAGAGGCCGTTCTTGAAGTCCTCGATAATCTCCACACGCTCGGCGGTATCCACGTCCGAATGGATGTAGCGGCAGCGAACGCCCGCTTTGGTAAAGTAGCTGTCCAGTTCCTCGGCCATGCGTTTGGTGAGGGTTGTCACCAGCACGCGTTCGTCTTTCTCGGCCCGCTGGCGGATTTCCTCCATCAGGTCGTCCACCTGGTTCTGGGTGGGACGCACCTCGATGGGCGGATCCAGCAGACCCGTCGGCCGCACGATCTGCTCCACCACCAGGCCCTCGCTCTTCTCCAGCTCATAATCGGCCGGCGTGGCGCTCACATAGACGGTCTGGCCCGTCACGGACTCGAATTCGTCGAAAGTCAGGGGGCGGTTGTCACTGGCGGCGGGCAGGCGGAACCCGTACTCCACCAGCGTCTCCTTGCGGGAATGGTCGCCGCCGTACATGGCCCGGATCTGCGGCAGGGTCACGTGGCTTTCGTCGATGAACACCAGGAAATCGTCCGGGAAATAATCGATCAGGGTGAAGGGGCGCTGGCCGGGCTTCCGGCCGTCGAAATAGCGGGAGTAATTCTCCACGCCCGGGCAGTAGCCCATCTCCTTGATCATCTCGATATCGTACTCCACCCGCTGCTTCAAGCGCTTGGCTTCCAGGAATTTACCAATGGACTCGAAATACGCCACCTGCTGCACCAGGTCGTCCTGGATCTGGCTGACGGCCTTGGCGCCTTTTTCCTTGGACGTCACGAAGTTCTTGGCCGGATACAGGTCGATTTTTTCCAGTTCTTCAAACAGGGCGCCGGTCACCGGGTCGACGAGGCTGATGCGATCCACTTCGTCCCCGAAGAATTCGATGCGGGCGGCGTAATCGGCTCCGCCCAGGAAGATATCCACCGTATCCCCGCGCACGCGGAAAGAGCCGCGCTTGAAGTCCGTTTCCGTGCGGTAATACAGGGCATCCACAATCTTGTACAGCAGGCGGGTCATGCTCATCTGCTCGCCCCGGCGGACGGTGACTGTCTGGTCGTGGAAGTCGTCCGGATTGCCGATGCCGTAGAGGCAGGAGACCGAGGAAATGACAATCACATCCCGGCGGCCGGACATCAGGGCGCTGGCCGCGCTTACCCGGAGCTCGTCGATTTTGTCATTGATACTCAGGTCTTTTTCAATATAGGTATCGGTGACGGGGATATAGGCCTCCGGCTGATAATAGTCATAATAGGACACGAAATACTCCACGGCGTTCTCCGGGAAGAAGGCCTTGAACTCGCCGTACAGCTGGGCGGCCAGGGTCTTGTTGTGGCTCAGGATCAGGGCCGGGCGCTGCAGTTCCTTAATTACATTAGCCATAGTAAAGGTCTTTCCGGAACCGGTAACCCCCAGCAGCGTAACGGCCGGGACCCCCTGTCCGATGGCCTTGCAAAGCTGGGCGATGGCCTCCGGCTGGTCGCCGGAAGGCTGGTAATCCGAGTGGAGTTTGAACTGCATGAAACGGGCTTTTATGCAAAGGTAGCGCCTTCTATCCAATAATAAAAAAGATTTGAAAAATTTGTTTTGTGAAAAATAATCAGTAGATTTGCATTGATTATGTGCGCAAAGATGCGCTCATTTTGGCTGAAATTATTTATAGTCAATACTTTATTATGAAAGGTATCAAAACAATTCTGGGAGTTTTTGCAGCTGCAAGCCTCCTCTTCTCCTTTAGCGCCAACGCTCAGGAGAATGCCAATCGTGATGAAAATGGCAAGGTCGTGCGCGGAGCCTATGAGACCAACAAGGCCTTCGACAACACCTTCATCGGCATCGGCGCCGGTATCAACGGCGTGATGCGTCCCATCGTCGCGTCCCCCGCCAAGTGGGGCAACATCGGTCTGGCTCTGGACCTCAACTTCGGTAAGTGGTGGACCCCCGCCATGGGTATGCGCATTGGTTGGCACGGCCTTTGGGACAGATCCAAAGCAGCCCTCAGCCATCCTGCTGTTGCTGCCGGTGACAAGTTCGGCTTCAACTATCTCCACGCCGACCTCCTCTGGAACATCTCCAACACCATCGGTGGTTACAAAGAGACCCGTTTCTGGAACTTTGTTCCCTACGCCAGCGCCGGCGGTCTGGCCGTCAGCAAGACCCTCCTCCCCTTCGGCAAGAATGCTGAAACCAACTGGGAGTATGCAATGGGTGTCGGTTTGCTGAACGTGCTGCGTCTGAGCAACCGCATCAACGCTACCATCGACCTCAGCGTCCTGGTCAGCCGCGAAGAGGCTTTCTATTCCACTCCTCGTTTCGTGGGCTTCCCCAGCGCTACCGTAGGCCTGACCTTCAACCTGGGCAAGACCAACTTCGACCGTCACAGCTCCATCACTCCTGTGGTGATCCCTGTGCCTTTCACCACCGAGCAGTACAACGCCCTGGCCGACAAGGTGAATGCCCTGGAGAAGGAGAACGCCGAACTGAAGGACAAGGTGGCCGCTCTGGAGAACGAACTGGCTCCTTTCCGCAGCCTGGTCAACGGTCAGACTTATCTGTATGAGAACGGCACCTTCACCGCTGTGGATGTGAAGCCCGGTTCTCCGATCACCCTCTACTTCGACTGCGGCTCCGCTGTCCTCTCCGCTCGTGAGAAGGCTCACCTGGAGTACTTCACCGATCATGTGGTGGATGCTGACACCCAGCTCATCGTCAACGGTTACGCTGACAAGCAGACCGGTACCGCCCGTCGCAACCAGCAGCTCTCCGAGCAGCGTGTGAAGACCGTCGTGGATCTCCTCACCAAGGCTGGTGCCAAGGAAAGCAACATTGAAACCGCTGCTCACGGTTCCACCGTCCAGCCGTTCAACACTGCTCCGAAGAACCGCGTGGTCACCATCGAGGTCAAGTAAGCTTGAACCGCTTAAATTTAAAGGGCACTCTTCGGAGTGTCCTTTTTTTGTGTAACTTTGTACTGCTAAAAGATCAAGTATGAGACTACCCGCCGAATGGGAAAAACAGGCCTTCGTGCAGCTGACCTGGCCGCACCCTGATACTGCCTGGTACCAGTTGCCTGAAGTGCTGGACTGCTATGTGGAAGTGGCCCGCGCCATCACCCGCTACGAGCCCCTCCTGGTCGTATGCCGGGACGTGGAAGAATGCAAAGCCGATATGGCAGCCCGGCAGTTCCAGCCGGAAGGCCTTCCCATCCGCTTTGTGGAAAGTCCCCTGAATGATACCTGGGCCCGCGACCACGGCGCCATTGCCGTATGCGGTGACGAGGGACGGAAATTTATCCTGGACTTCGTATTCAACGGTTGGGGGCTCAAATTCGGCGCCGACCTTGACAACCAGATAACGCGGAACATCTATCGCTGCGGCGCCTTCGCCCCGGACGTGCAGTACCGGGACATGCGTCCTTTCGTCCTGGAAGGCGGTTCCATCGACACCGACGGAGCCGGCACCCTGCTAACGACCGCCGAGTGCCTTTGTTCGCTCAATCGCAATGAGTATCTGAGCCGGGAACAGATTGGGCAGAAACTGACGGAAGCCTTCGGCCTGCAACGCATCTTATGGCTGGAGGAGGGCGGCATCGTCGGGGACGATACGGACAGCCACGTGGATATCCTGGCCCGCTTCTGCGCGGAAGATACCATTGCCTACACGTCCTGTGAGGATCCCGAGGATGAGAATTATACCCGCCTGAAGGCGATGGAAGCCCAGTTGCAATCTTTCCGGACGTTGGACGGGAAGCCGTACAAGCTCATTCCCCTTCCCCTTCCGGAAACCCTCTATCTGGACGATTACCGGCTGCCCGGTTCCTATGCCAATTTCCTGATTATCAACGGCGCCGTACTGATGCCCGGAACGGGTTCGCCGCTGGATGAAGTGGCCGCTGCCCGGCTGCGTCAGGCTTTCCCGGACCGCACGGTCGAGGTCATCAACTGCCGCGCGCTCCTCTCCGGCCACGGCGGCCTCCACTGCATCACCATGAACTACCCCGCCGGCTGGTAAAGGCTCCGTATGACAGGAGGCTATTTTCCGAAGCGTTTCAGGAGGATGTCGTAGGCGTCGATGCGGCGGTCGCGAAGGAAGGGCCAGCCGCGGCGGACGTATTCGCTCTGTTCCAGGTCCACAGTGACCACGTGGACACCTTCTTCAGCCTTGTCAAACTCGGTCAGGAGCTCGCCCTGGGCACCCGTGGCGAAGGAATGGCCCCAGAAGTCGATGCCGGTGGAATGGCCCGTGGGATCGGGCTCCACGCCGGTACGGTTCACCGTGATTACGGGCAGACCGTTGGCCACGCTGTGTCCGCGCTGAACCAGCTGCCAGGCCTGGCGCTGCTGCGCCTGTTCCCATTCCGGATCGGTAGGGACGCCGCCGATGGCCGTGGGATAGATGAGCATTTCGGCCCCGTTCAGGGCCATGGCACGGGCGGCTTCGGGATACCACTGGTCCCAGCAGACCAGCACACCCAGGGTGCCCACCGACGTGCGGATGGGCTGGAAACCCATGTCGCCGGGCGTAAAGTAGAACTTCTCGTAAAAGAGCGGATCGTCCGGAATATGCATCTTGCGATACTTGCCGGCGATGCTGCCGTCGGCCTCCAGCACCACGGCGGTATTGTGGTAGATTCCGGGGGTACGGCGCTCAAACAGGGACAGGACAATGACTACGCCCAACTCCTTGGCCAGGGCACCGAAACTGTCGGTGGAAGGACCGGGAATGGGTTCGGCCAGGTCGCAAAGCTTGGCGTTTTCCTCCTGGCAGAAATACAGGCTGTTGTGCAGTTCCTGCAGCACCACCAGCTGGGCGCCCTGGGCGGCCGCTTCACGGATGTAGCCCTGCAGTCGGGCGATATTGCCGGCGATATCTGCGGTGCAGTGCTGCTGCACCATTCCAATCTTGAGCGTTTTCATTATTTGTACCTTGAGAATTGACGTAACTCGTTATCGGCCTTGATCTTGTCGATGATAGCGCACACCAGGCGGAAGGTGCGGGAATCCTTGGTGTAGGAAGCCGGGGTGATGAAATTCACGCGGCCTTGCCGAAGCAACTTCCGGGCGGTTTCCTTCTTCTTGGGACGGGTCGGGTCGAAGACGGCGATGGCGTTGCCGCCGAACATATTCACCAGCTTCATCGACGGGACGTCGGTGTCCCCGTCGCCGAAGTAAATCATATTGGTGAAGGGAATGCGCTTGGCTTCATCGGCCAGGGATTCATTCACCTTCACGGCGTCACGGGAGGAGAAGATGCCTTTCTGAATCTTGAACAGGTATTGCGTCTTGGCGGTGAAGTCCACGGCGATGCCGGGCCATTCGGCCTCGCCTTTTTCGTCATAGATGAAACTGCCGGCGAACACGTGTTTGAATTCCTTGGCAATGGGCGATCCCTCAATGATTTCGGTGAGACCGGAGGAGTTGATATAGTGCTCGATTACCACGCCGTGGGCCTTTCCATAGTCGTCCACGTTGCGGAACCAGTCCCGGACGCCCTCGTACAGCTTGATATCGGCACCGTATTTGCGGAAATCGGCCCGGGTAAGTTTGATGCCGTTCTTCCTGGCTTCGTCGAACATCAGTTTCATATAGGCCAGAATGTTGGAAGCATCCTGCCCCTTGGCAATACCGTCGCTTTTGGCCCAGAATTCCTCAGGCGTCTGGCCGATGGCCTGGATGAAGCCGAATTCCTGCATGTTGCCGGGCGAGAGGGTTCCGTCGAAGTCGTATATGAGACCGATGATGGGTTTTCTTCTCATCTTTTCCTTTTCTTTGCTTGCGCAAAGATACTGATTTTCTAAAAATTTTGCTAAATTTGTGTGTTTGTACGAAACTAAACCGTTAATTATGGTAACTGAATATCCCCACTATCTCCAGCGTCTCCAGGACGCTACCCGAAAGTACTGGAACAAGCCCGCATTGAACACCATCGGCGGTGAATCCTTCACCTATGCCCAGATGGCCATCGACATTGCCCGCTTCCACATCGTCTTCGAAAAAGCCGGCTTCAAGAAAGGTGACAAAATTGCCCTCTGCGCCAACAACGGCGCCCGCTGGGGCTTCGCCTATCTGGCCGTCAATACATACGAAACCGTCATCGTTCCCATCCTGGCGGACTTCACCCCCGAAAGCGTGATGGGCCTGGTGAACCACAGCGACAGCATCGCCCTTTTCACCAACGCCGCCCGCTGGGCCAAGATGGACCCTGAGAAAATGCCTGCCCTGAAGGTGGCCTTCGACGTGGACAACTGGAGCATCCTCTTCTGCCGCGAACCCAAGATTCAGGAGGCCGTGGACCATCTGGACGAACTGTTCAAAGCCAAGTATCCCAATGGATACGGCCCCGATGACGTCGTGTTCCCCACCGACAACTGGGACGACCTTTCCACCATCAACTACACCTCCGGCTCCACCGGAGACCCGAAGGGCGTGATGCTCACCTACCGCAACTTCAGCGCTAACGTGGACTACGACCAGCGCTATATGCCCGCCGGTGACAAGATGGTCTCCATGCTCCCGATGGCCCACATGTACGGCCTGGTGATCGAGTTCATCTATCCGCTGTGTAACGGCACCTCTATCTACTGGCTGGGCAAGGCCCCCACTCCGGCTACCCTCCTCAAGGCTTTTGCCGAAGTGAAGCCCTACCTGCTGATCACCGTTCCGCTGGTGATGGAGAAGATCTACAAGAGCAAGGTGAAACCCACGCTGGACAAGCCCCTCATGAAGGTCCTGACCAAGATCCCCGGCATCAACAGCATCATCTACAAGAAGGTAAGGGACGGCCTGTGCGAAGCCTTCGGCGGCAAGGTGCAGGAGTTCATCATGGGCGGCGCCGCCCTGAACCCCGAGGTGGAACGCCTGTTCAAGAAGATCAAGTTCCCCTACTCCGTGGGCTATGGCATGACGGAAGGCTGCCCGCTGATGGCATGGACCACCTGGAGCAAATATGTGCCCGGTTCCTGCGGACAGGCGGTGGATATCACCGAAATCCGAATCGATTCCGACGACCCGCAGCATGTCGTGGGCGAAATCCAGGCCAGGGGTGACAACATCACCTCCGGCTACTACAAGAACCCGGAAGCCACGGCCAACGCCTTCACCGAGGACGGCTGGCTCCGCACCGGGGACCTGGGTGTGATCGACGCCAACGGCTTCATCTTCATCCGCGGCCGCTCCAAGAACATGATTCTGGGCCCTTCCGGCCAGAATATCTATCCGGAGGAAATGGAAGCCGTGGTGAACAACCAGCCGTATGTGATGGAATCCGTGGTGGTGGACCGCAACGGTAAACTGGTCGCCCTGGTGTACCTGGACGAGCAGGCCATCGCCAAGGCCCTGCTGGACAACGAAGCCAAGGCCAACATCCCCGAGAACATCCGCCTGGGTGCCAACCGCCAGTTGCCCGGCTACAGCCAGATTGCCAAGGTGGAACTGGTGGACAAGCCCTTCGAGAAGACCCCGAAGATGTCCATCCGCCGCTTCCTGTATAAGTAAGCCGTGGACGTAACTGACTGAAAATACAGCTAATAAACATTATCCCCCAGGCGATTTTGCCTGGGGGATATTATTTAAAGCGCTATTGATCAATGGGTTATACCCACGGGGTTTATTGGAGAAGTTTCTGGCTTCTGGCCACAAACTCTGCCAGGGCCCTGCCTTTCAGCATGCCGTTGGACAGCAGCGCCAGGTCCACAATCTGGTGGAGCAGGTCGTTTCCGGCTGCGAAGGCTTCCACGTCGGACCGATGGGCTTTCCGCACAGCCTCGCGGGCTTCTCGGGCCTTCGTTTTCTCCTCTTCGGAAGCATCTGAAGGGGCTTCGGCCGGAAGCTCTGCCTGAGGTGCCACATCGGAAAGCTTTGATGCCCAAATCTTTGCAATCAGCGGGTTCTCCATATTTACAACGATGTTGTAGCTCTCTGGCATGGAACCGTAGAAGTTCATACCTCCGCCCAGGGCACTCATTTCGCGGTAACGGCGCATGAATTCGTTCTGGGTAATCAAAACCGGCGCGGCTTCGGCCCCAAGATTATCGCCTGTTACGAAATAGTCATTGCCGGCGGGGAGCACCGCCTTGAAGAGGTTCTCCAGGTCGTAGCGCTCGTCTTCCTTCATCTCCGGCTTGATCTTGTCTTCCTTGGGGATGAGGTTTTCCACAGCGTCGGAGTCCACGCGGGCGAATCGCGTATCCGTGAGCTTCTGTTCCAGCAGGTTCACATAATGGGCATCCAGCTCGCAGTCCATCAGGAGCACATCGTAGCCTTTGTCCTTGGCGGCCTGAATGAAGGCATACTGGTCTTCAGCCTTGGTGGCGTAAAGGTACACCAGCTTCTTGTCCTTATCGGTCTGGTTGCCTTCTACGGCCGATTTATACTCGTCGAAGCTGAAGTATTTGCCGTCGGTGTTTTTCAGCAGCGCGAACTTCAGCGCCCGCTCACAGAACTTTTCGTCCGACAGCATGCCGTATTCGATGAACAGTTTCAGGTTGTCCCATTTTTCCTCCAGCTGCTGCCTTTCCTCCTTGAAGATGCCCTCCAGGCGGTCGGCCACTTTCTTGGTGATATAGGTCGAAATTTTCTTCACAGCGGCATCGCTCTGCAGGTAGCTGCGGGAAACGTTCAGCGGGATGTCCGGGGAGTCAATGACGCCGTGCAGCAGGGTCATGAAATCCGGGACGATGTTATCGACATGGTCCGTCACGAACATCTGGTTGCAGTAGAGGGAAATCTTGTTTCGCTCCACGGCCACGCGGTCCTTCAGTTTCGGGAAATAAAGGATGCCGGTGAGATTGAAAGGATAGTCCACATTCAAGTGGATCCAGAAGAGGGGCTCCTCGTTCATCGGATAAAGCTTGCGGTAGAAGCCCAGGTATTCTTCGTCCTTGAGCTCCGACGGGGCCTTGGTCCAGAGGGGTTCGGTGTCATTGATGACCTTGTCCTTGTCGGTGTCCACATACTTTCCGTCCTTCCATTCCTGCTCCTTGCCGAAGACGATGGGGACAGGCATGAACTTGCAGTACTTCTGCAGAAGGCCTTCGATCCGGGCTTTTTCCGCGTATTCCTTGGAATCATCGTCCAGATACAGGGTGATCACGGTACCGCGTTCCGGCTTTTCAATCTCCTCCAGTTCGTAGGCCGGAGAGCCGTCGCAGCTCCATTTCACCGCCTTGGCGCCTTCCTTCCAGGAAAGCGTTTCGATGGTGACCTTCTTCGCCACCATGAAGGCGCTGTAGAAGCCCAGGCCGAAGTGGCCGATGATGTTCTGAATCTGATCCTTGTACTTCTCCAGGAACTCACCGGCGCTGGAAAAAGCGATCTGGTTGATGTACTTGTCCACCTCTTCTTCGGTCATGCCGATACCTTCGTCGATGACCTTGAGGGTCTTGGCCTTTTCGTCCAGTTCGATACGGACCTTCAGGTCCCCCAGTTCCTCCTTGCAGTCGCCGGAGGCCGCAAGGGCCTTCATTTTCTGCGTAGCATCCACTGCATTGGCCACAAGCTCACGGAGGAAAATCTCGTGGTCACTGTACAAAAACTGTTTGATAACCGGAAAAATGTTCTCGGTAGTTACGCCAATCTGTCCTTTCTGTGCCATATGTATAACTTTAAATACCAAATAACCGGCCCCTGACGGAGCCGGCTATGAAATAGTCAAATTATGAGCCAAGCCTGTAAGGCTGACAAATTGGCAGGATTATTTTCCGATCAGCTGCAGAAACTCGTTGCGGGTCTTGTCGCTTTTGAGGAAAATGCCGGAAAAAGCCGACGTAGTGGTGATGGCGTTGGATTTCTGCACGCCGCGCATGGACATGCAAGTGTGCATCGCCTCGATGACCACAGCCACGCCCAGCGGATGCAGGGATTCCTGGATGCAGTCGCGGATCTGTTCCGTCAGTCGCTCCTGTACCTGCAGGCGGCGCGCGTAGGTCTCCACCACCCGGGCCACCTTGCTCAGACCCGTGATCTCCCCTTTCGGGATATAGGCGACGTGTGCTTTTCCGATGAAAGGAAGCATGTGATGCTCGCACAGGGAGAACAGTTCGATGTCCTTCACCAGCACCATGTGGTTATAGGGCTCCTGGAATATGGCGCTCCGGACGATGGTCTCACCATTCTGGAAATAGCCCTGGGTCAGGAACTGCATCGCCTTGGCTACGCGCTCGGGTGTTTTTTGCAGTCCCTCGCGGTCCACATCCTCGCCCAGCAGGCGCAGGATATCCTTGATATGCGCCGCGATTTCCCGGGTGGTTTTTTCGTCGTATTCTTCTATTTTCCGGTATGCCATGGTCTGTTCTTTGTAGCAAATCTGCACGTTGGGACTGCAAAATTAGCGAAAAAAATTCATTATATCATTTTTTTGCCTATCTTTGCACCCCCCAAAGCTAAAACGCTCCTGCTAAACACCTGATTTTTAAACAAAAAACGAAATAAGACTATGTTTTGGACCCTCGAACTTGCCAGTAGCCTGGACGATGCTCCGTGGCCGGCAACCAAAGAAGAACTGATCGATTACGCCACCCGCACCTGCGCCCCCGACGAGGTCATCGAGAACCTGGAAGAACTGGACGACGACACCGACATCTACGAGTCCATCGAAGACATCTGGCCGGACTATCCCACGAA
>CACYHZ010000043.1 GCA_902774345.1 uncultured Bacteroidia bacterium
CACGACCGGAATTGCCCTTCATGCGGTTTTTCTGTTCCCTTCTGAATTTGGTTCTTTTAGGCTGTAACATTTCTCAAATGCTTTAAAATTTCCTTTTTATTCCCTAACTTATTGAAACTCAGCTGGTTGGGTGCATTTTGCTCCAATTTGGGGATTGCAAAGTTACGAAAAAAAACCGAATCACCAAATCTTTTTGGAGATTTTTTCAATATTTTCGACCGCGATTTTTGATACTTAACATATCGAAAAATGTGTCACTTACGCACAGTGTTGAAAAAAAGTTCACCGTGTTTTCGACCGGAGATTCTCTCGGCCCTGCCGGGCCTCGGAATGACATTGGTTCTGTCATACCGAGCGAAGCGATCGTATCTCCGTTTGGCAATGTTTTTGCAAAACGCTACCTTTGCCGCTGTGAAAAAGTACCTGCATATCCTGCTGCTGATGCCGCTGCTCCTCGCTCCCCTACAGGGGCGGGCGCAGGGACACGTGCGCCGTGCCATGGAAAGAGCACGCGCGGAGCAGGAGGCGATGGCCCGCCGGGAAGTCAACAGCGAAAGGGGCAACGCCGGCGCCGGCTACCTGCGAATGGTGGTACAGGACGGCGATACCATTTACATGGACAAGATCAAGCCCACCTGGATCACCGAACGGAACAAACGCCACAGCGAAAAAAGCTGGCAGAACTATTACAAGCTGGTCTGGCGCTTCGCCCGCGTCTATCCCTATGCCGAGGCCGCCGGCAAGCTTCAGCGTCAGGTCGACAGCGTCATCGTGGCCGAAAATATGGGCATGGTGCGCAAGGACCGCTTCGTGGGCCAGGTCCAGAAACAGCTGTTCCGCAACTTCGAAGGCGCCTTCCGGCAAATGAGCATCAGCCAGGGCGCCCTGATGATGAAACTCATCGACCGGGAAAGCGGAATGTCCTCTTATTCAATTATTAAGGAATACAAGAACGGCGTAGCGGCCGGCTTTTGGCAGGGCGTCGCCAAGCTGTTCGACAACGACCTGAAAGCCCAGTACGACCCCGAAGGGGCCGACCGCGACATCGAAGAACTGGTGCAAATCTGGAAAGCAGGCGAATTTCGGGAGCTCTACTGGTCCCTGTTCTGGGAAGAGGCGCCCGTCATCGTGATTCCCGACATTAAAATCGGCAAGTCGTAACCTCGCCCTTGGCGGCGTCGAAAACCATCCAGTTGGGGCGGGTAATCCAGTCCCCCAGCAGCATCATGCGCGCGCTTCCCACCGGCATATCGACGGGGGCATGGTAATGGCCGAAGATGAAATAGTCCACCGGCTCCTGCTGCTGGAACCTTTGGCAGAACTTGTACAGGGGTTCATCTTTCCCCTTGAACGGATATTCGATGCTTTTGGCCAGGCGCGAAGAGCGGCTCCAGCCATTGCCCAGCCGGAAGGCGAACCAGGGATGCAGGCAGCTGAAACAGCTCTGCAGAAAGTGATTATGGAAGGCCCAGCGCATGATTTTATAGCCAATGGGGGCGGGTCCCAGGCCGTCGCCATGACCCAGGCAGAACTTCTTTCCCCCGATCACCGCCACATGCGGCTGCTTCAGGCGCACCAGGCCCAACTCCTCGAAATAACTGAAACTCCAGATATCGTGGTTGCCCTGGAAGAAATACACCTTTACCCCTTTTTCGATCAGGCTCATCAGGGCTGCAAACACTTTCACATAGCCGCGCGGCACCACATCCCGGTATTCGTACCAGAAATCCCAGATATCGCCTAGCAGGTACAGCGCCTCAGTATCCCCGGCGGGAATTCCCTCCAGGAAAGCCACGAAACGGGCCTCCCGGGCGGCCGGGTCCCGCACCTGCAGGCCCAGATGGACGTCGGAGACGAAATAGGAGAGGCTGCGGGGCATACTATCCCAGGATGAAGATCAGCAGGGCCACCAGCAGGCAGTAGGCGGCGAACCACATCAGCTTGGCCTTCTTCACGACGGCGATCATCACCTTGCAGGCGAAAAGACCGCTCACGAAGGCGGCGGCAAAACCCAGGGCCAAAGCCAGTGAACCTGCGCCGGCGGCCACGGGCTCACTGCCCATCGCGGTTTTCAGCAGGTCCAGGGTCTGTTCGCCGATGATGGGAATCAGCACCATCAGGAAGGAGAACTGAGCCATATTTTCACGCTTGACGCCGGTCAGAAGACCCGTAGCGATGGTGCTGCCGCTGCGGGAAACGCCGGGTGCCACGGCAAAAGCCTGGGCCACACCCACGACGAATGCCTGCCAGTATGAAATGCCGTTGCGCTGATCCTTGGCCACCGGCACCTTGAAGCGCTTGCCGGCGCTGTCCGACACCCACAGCAGGCAGGCGGTGATGCACAGGCCCACCCCCACTTGCCACAGGGCGCCGCTGAACAGCGCATCCACCTGGTCCTTGAACAGGACGCCCACCAGAGCCACCGGAATCAAGGATACCAGGATCTTGCAGACATAGTCGGTTTCGTCGTTGTATTGGAACTTGAAAAAGCCCTTCAGCAGCTGCCAGATGGCTTTCCAGAACACCACGATGGTCGCGAGGACCGTGGCGAAATGCACGGTGACGGTGAAGTCCAGAAAGCCTTCGCCGTCCACGCCCAACAACTCCTTGAAAATCATCAGGTGCCCCGAGCTGGACACCGGGAGGAACTCCGTCAGGCCCTGCACCAGGCCCAGCAGGATCGCTTGCCACCAACTCATGCCGCCTTCTCTTCCTTAAAGTGGCCCAGGATGGCCACGATTTCCACCACGATACCGGCCACGATCACCACCGGGGCCGCCACCAGGCGGCGCCAGTCGAACATCGCATAGTTGAACACCTGGGGGTCGTCGGAACCGCCGCCGGACAGCAGCAGGAACCCTGCCACCATCACCAGCAGGCCGGCGATCATCATCCGCAGGCCCTTGGCCGTAGTGGCCATTTTATCGCTCGTTTTCTTATCCATGTCAATACGCATAGAGTTTGTCGCGGTTGTAGCCCACCATGCGGGTCACCACGATGAAGGTACTCACCATACAGATGAGGATGCCGGAGGCCACCATCACGCCCATCACCAGCAGCAGGGAATCCAGGGTGAAAATCTGGAACAGCTGCACGAATTCGTCCCGGACCACAAAGAGGCCGCCCAGCAGCAGGAGGATGGCCACCAGCGCGGCAAAAAGCCCCTGCAGAGCCGCACGGCCCACGAACGGGGCGCGGATGAAGCCGACCGTGGCCCCCACCAGATGCATCGTATGGATGGAGAAGCGGCGGGAGAACAGCTCCAGGCGTACCACGTTGGAAATCAGGACGAAAGAGATGAACAGCAGCAGGGCCACCAGGATGGTGAGGCCGAAGGAAATCTTCTGCAGGTTGGCGTTCAGGGCATCCACCAGGGAGGTCTGGTACACCACTTCCTCCACCAGCGGGGATTCCGCCAGGAGTTCCTTCATCACCGCCAGGCTGTCCGACGACACATAGGCCGCCTCCAGGTTCACGTCGATGGAAATGGGCACCGGAGCCGTTTCAAACACGTCCAGGAAGTCCTGTCCCAGCATACGGGACATCTCTTCCACGCCCTGCTCCCGGGAAATGAAGCGGGTGGAACGGATGCCGGGAACGGAGACCAGCTGTTGCTCGTAGCTGCGGGCCTGTTCCTCGTTCACGTTCTCCTTCAGCAGTACGGATACCTGAAGGTTCTCCTTGAAATAGTCCGACACCGCCCTGGCGTTCACCAGCAGCAACGTACCCATGCCCACCAGGAGCAGCACCAGCGACAGGCTGATGACCGTAGAAACCCATGCGCTGACAAGGCGCCGGCGCATCGTCGATTTTTTCTTGCGGGATGCCATAACCTAGCTTTATTCGCCCCAAAGTTACGGAAACCGGGGAAAAACTCAAAAATTTTTAGTAACTTTGTAAGCTAAAAAGAATTAATATGGGAGATTCCGCCAAGAAGATTCTGTTCGTGAATGCAGAAATGTATCCGTACCTTCCGGAGACCCGGATTTCCAAGATCTGCCGTGAATTGCCGCAGGGCATCCAGGAGCGCCATAAGGAAATCCGCGCTTTCATGCCGCGTTACGGCTGCATCAACGAGCGCAAGAACCAGCTGCACGAAGTCATTCGTCTGTCCGGGATGAACATCATCATCGGCGACGTGGACCGTCCCCTGGTCATCAAAGTGGCCTCCATTTCTTCGGCCCGCATCCAGGTCTATTTCATCGACAACGAGGATTACTTCCGGCGCAAGCAGATTCTCCACGACGCCGACGGCCAGTTCTTCGCCGACAACGGCGAACGGGCCATTTTCTTCGCCCGCGGCGTCCTGGAAACCGTGAAAAAGCTGCGCTGGGCACCGGATGTCATCCACTGCTCGGGCTGGATTTCCCATGTACTGCCCCTGTATCTGAAGAAAGCCTACAAGGACGACCCCATCTTCACCCACTCCAAGGTGGTCCTGTCCCTGTTCGACGACACGCCGGCCGAATCCCTGTCCCCGGACTTCACCAAGACCATCCTGTACGGCAACATCAAGCCCCGGGACGTGGCGGCCCTGACGGAACAGCCCAGCGGCATAGAACTTGCTAAATTGGCTGTGCAGTATTCCGACGGCATCATCCTGGGCAGCCCGGACGTGGCCCCCGCCCTGGTGGAACATGCCGGACAGCTGGGCCTTCCCCTGCTCCCCTGCGAGGAAAAGAGTCTCGAAGACGGAAGCTACATGGACCGGTACAACGCATTTTACGACGATTTGCTGAAATGAGAAAATTCATAGCCATCGGCTTGGCTGCCGCCCTGCTCCTGCCGGGTTGCGTGGCGGTGGACAACAGCCTGGGAAAAGGGCTGGTGGACAAAACCCTTCTTTTCGACACCTATACCGTTACGTTCCCCCTGGAGGAGATTGAAATGAGAATGTCGGACGGTCTGTCCGGCTATTCCGACTCGCACCTGACCCTGGGCGCCATCCGCGACGACGTCTTTGGGCTCACCACCCGCGAAGCCGCCTTCAACCTGATTCCCGCGCTGGATACCCTGGACCTCGGATCCAATCCCCAGGCCGTCAGCTTCGACCTGTATTTCGAGGGAGACACCATCTCCTGCGCCCAGGACGACCAGACGCGCATCCTGCAGAACATCTACGTAACGGAACTGACACAGCGCCTCCCTACGGACTACACCACCAGCACGCAGGAAATCCCCCACGGGACCACCCTGATTACGAAGGGCACTCCGGTCTATAACGGCAGCGGCTATCTTACCTTCAATTTCACTAAGGAGTTCGCACAGAAGTACGTGGACGGCATCCGCGAGCTGGGCCCCGTGCTGAAAGACCGCAGCAGCGAGGACGGTGTGGATAAATACGAGGAATACCTGGACCTGTTGCCCGGCATTCACCTCCGGACCGATGTTCCGGAAGGCCGGGGCGGGCGTATCAACCTGTTCGACTTCTCCTGCCTGAGCGTTTCCAACAACTATTATCAGCGCAACAACAACGTATCCCTGCTCAAGGTGCACAGCACCTGGGCCGGCGTGGAAAAGGACTCCACCTTCATCCTGATTCCCGGCGAGACGGAATTCGCCGACGAAGCGGAGTACGTGAACAACAATTCGAAATTCTACCAGTACTGTTTCAACCGCACCGGGCACAGCACCAGTCCCATCATGGCTGACGAGCATGTCCTGGTGGAAGGCGGCGGCGGAATGAAACCCGTGATATCGGCCAGTGAACTGCGGCGCAAGACCCTGGATGCCATTGCTGTCCGGGGCGGCAATACGGACGAAGCCCTGATTGTAAAGGCCACCATCCTGTTGCCCTTCGAAATGCCCGAGGATTACCAGCAGCTGAAGTACTTCCCTACCGTGCTCAGTCCCACCATCCGCAAAGTGGATGAGGACGATCCCAATCTGGTAGGCTTCGCCGGTCTGACCGACGCCAGCGTGAGTTCGGAGAACCAGGGCGACATCGACCGGTCCAACCTGACCTACGCCCCGGACATCACCTACCACCTGCAGCAGATTCTGGATACCAGCCGGGAAAACAGCGTGGCTGACTCCGACATCTGGCTCCTGACCATCCATACCCAGAAAGTGGCCAATGCCAGCGGCTCCCTGTACGACAACAGCTATTACCAGAACCTCCTGTACGCCAGCTATTACAACAGCCTGTACGGCGGCGGATACGGCGGCTATGGTTACGGCTATGGCAGCGGCTACGGCTACGGCGGATACAGCAACTATTACAACTATCTGATGCTGGCCCAGATGATGGAAAGCTCCACCCAGCAGACATACAGCTACACCACGGAACTGGACAAGGACCGCTATTACTGCGGCATCCTGAACGGCCCCGCCTGCGAGCGCAAGCCCATGTTCCGCGTCACCTTCGCCATTCCGCAGAAATAAAAGAAAGACGACTCAAATGAGCCGTCTTTCTTTTTTAATACCTTTTTTACGTATTACTCACCGATCTTCTCGGCGACTTTGGCGATGGCGTCGCCCACAGTGGCGATACCGCTGGTTTCCTCATCGGGAATCTTGATGTTGAACACGCGCTCGAATTCCATCAGGAGTTCTACGGTGTCCAGGGAATCGGCGCCGAGGTCATTGGTGAAGCTGGCCGATTCGGTCACAGCGCTTTCCTCAACTCCAAGCTTGTCAACGATGATATCCTTGACTTGCTTTACGATTTCTTCCTTTGTCATAACGATTAGGTTTTAAGTTTATATTAACGTTTTTATTCTTGCTAGTTGGGCCTAATATTGCGCAAAGTTAATAAAAAAATCTTGAAAGTGAAAACATTGGTATTAAACTTCACTTTTACTGAGTTGATACCAGATGCGGAGGCCGTTCACGGAGTTGATCAGATAGAAGGAATACTTGACGATATACACCGGCGCAAAGCCCTGGTCGGAATGGATCCAGAGGGCGATGGAGAAGATATTCACCGCCATCCAGAAGAACCACTGCTCCATATACGCGGTGGACATCAGGAGCTGTCCGATGATGTTGCACACCAGCGGAATCACGTCCAGCAACACCGCCACGCGGAGGAAGCCCTCCGCCGCCGAACGGTCGAAGCGGGCGATGACGAAGTACAGGATCACAGTGGCGGCCAGCGAGATACCCAGCCAGGCCCAGCGCATGGCCGGGCTCAGGCGCCGCGCCTTCACCTGGGACGAAGCCTTGGCCCCGCGCCGCTTCCACTGCAGGAAGCCCACCAGCTGCATCGGCACGAAATAGGCAAAATGCAGCAGCGCATTGCCCAGCCCGCTTCCGCCTTCCCGCCAGTTGATCCAGCAGGCGACTCCGTAGATGGATACATCCAGGAAGCCGAACAGAAAGGTGATGATCCAGCCGTTGGCCGAACACACCGTAGCCAGTACGCCCATCAGCGAGCCGAAGGCACTCAGTAGCAGCCAGAGGGTGGCGTCGCTGTCGGCTCCTTGCAACTTGATGGCCGTGACGATGCACGTCACCACCGTCATGCCTCCAAGTATGAAGGCATTAAACCACTTATTGAACGTCTTTTCTGTCATATTGTCAATCATTGAGATTCTCTCGGCCTTTCAGGCCTCGGAATGACAAAAAACTGTCATACCGAGCGAAGCGAGTGCATCTCATTCTTTATTCAGGTAATCATGGATGCGGATGGCCAGGTCTGCGCCTACCAGGGCCGAAAGCTCTTCCAGGGGGGCGGCGGCGATGCGGGCCACGCTGCCATAGTGCAGTAGCAGGCGCTCCTCGGTCTTCTCTCCGACGCCCTTAATCTCCCGCAGGGCGCTCTGGATGGCCGCTTTGGAGCGCAGGTTCCGGTGGAAGGTAATGCCGAAGCGGTGCGCCTCGTCCCGGATGCGCTGCAGCACTTTCAGCGCCTGGGAATTCCGGTCGATGAACAGGGGGTAGGGATCCCCTACCCGGATCACTTCTTCCAGGCGTTTCGCCAGGCCCACCACCGTCACGCGGTCCAAAATACCTAACTCGGCCAGGGCCTGGTGGGCGAACTCCAGCTGTCCCTTGCCGCCATCGATCACAATCAGCTGCGGCAGGTCGTCGGGAGCTTCGGCCAGCATCCGGGAATAGCGGCGGTTCACCACCTCCTTCATGGAAGCGAAGTCGTTGGCGCCCACCACCGTCTTAATCTTGAAGCGACGGTAATCCTTCTTGGAAGGTTCGGCGTCGCGGAACACCACGCAGGAGGCCACCGGGTTGGTCCCCTGGATATTGGAATTGTCGAAGCATTCCATGTGCCGGGGCAGTTCCTTCATGTCCAGGGCCTTGCGCAGCTCCTCCATCACGCTGTTGCGGAAAGCGTCCGGATCCGTATGCTCCCGCTGTTTCAGGCTGTTGAAATGGAACTCTTTCGCATTCTTGGCACTCAGCTCCAGCAGGGCCAGTTTGTCCCCGCGCTGGGGAATGCGGAACGTCACCCCCTCGATTTCCACATCGGGCAGGAAGGGAACAATCACCTCCCGTGAAAGCTCGCCGAACTTATCTTCGATTTCGCCGATAAAGGTGGAAAGCAGGGTCGCCTGTTCCTCCTCGATCTGGCTGCGGAATCCCAGGTTCAGGCTCTGGACGATGGCGCCGCCACGGATGCGGAGGAAGTTGCCGAAAGCCTCGCCCCCGTCGAATACCATCGAAAAGACGTCGGCATCGGTATCGGCGGCCGAGGTGATGATGCTCTTTGCGTAGTGTTTTTCCAGGCTGCGGAGCTTGTCCTTGTACAGCTGGGCCTGCTCAAACTCCAGGCGCTCGGCGGCTTCGGCCATCAGGGCCTTGTAATGACGGATCACTTCCCCGCCCCGGCCGCTGAGGATGCGGATGATTTCGTCGATATCGGCATCATACTGCTGGGCGGAAATCTTACCGATGCAGGGAGCCTTGCACTTGCCGATATGGAATTTCAGGCAGGGCCGGAACTTGCCGCGCAGGATGGCGTCGGAGGTGATTTTCAGCGTACAAGTGCGCAGGGCGTACATCTCGTCGAAGAAATCCACCAGGTTCCGCGCATGCATCACGCTGCTGTACGGGCCGAAGTAACGGTTCCCCTTCCCTTTTTCGATGCGGCGGGTGATGAACACCCGGGGGAAATCCCCGCCCGTCACGCAGATCCAGGGATAGGTCTTGGAGTCTTTCAGGAGGATGTTGTACTTGGGCTTGTACTGCTTGATCAGGTTATTTTCCAGCAGCAGGGCATCGGCCTCGGAATCCACTACCGAGAACTGCGCATCGGCAATCTTGCTGACCAGGATACGGGTTTTGGTGTTCAGGCGCTCCGGGGGCACGAAGTACTGTGCCACCCGCTTGTGCAGGTCTTTGGCCTTCCCTACATAAATAACCTTTCCCTCGGCGTCGTAGTATCGGTACACGCCGGGGGAATGAGGAAATAAGGCTATTTTCGCTTTAACGTCCAAGGGCTTCGGCTACGGCCTTGCGGATGTTGTCACCACGGAGGTCACGCTTGAGGATGGTGCCGTCGGGGCCGAAGAGGATGATGTGCGGGATGCCCTGGATGCCGTACAGGTCCGTCGGGATCTGCTGGGCGTCCATGATCTGGTTCCAGGCAATCTTCTCTTCCTCGGCAGCCTTGACGGTGTCCTCCAACTTGTCCCAGACGGCCACGCTCAGCATGTCGAACTGCTCGCCGTGGAACTCGTCATAGACGGCCCGGAGGTTGGGCATTTCGCGGCGGCAGGGGCCGCACCAGGAAGCCCAGAAATCCACCAGGACATATTTGCCCTTACCCACAAAGTCCGAGAACTTGACGCCGTTCACCTCGAAGTCGGTGAACATCTGGCCTTCGGCGGTCGTGCTGCGGCTGGCCACGGCCTCTTTCAGGGCGGCGACAAAAATGGAATCCTGGCCCTCCAGCGGAGCGGAAAGGCCGTCCAGAACGCCCAGCAATTCGTCGTCCTCCATTTCGGAATAGACTTCCTTGAGGGCCAATACGCCCACGGCGTTGTCCAGGTTGTCCATCAGGGCCTTCTTGTTGTAATCCACGTAGGCGTTATAGGCCGAGTCGGCAAAGGCCTCGGCGGCCTCGGGATCTTCCTGCAGGGAAAGCAGGCGGGTACGGTACTGCTCGATAAAGCTATCGTTCCAGGCCGTATATTCGGCCAGCTTTTCTTCTACGGATTTGGATTTGCAGGCCACCAGCATCGCGGCAGTAGCCAGCAGGATCATCAGAGTCTTCGTTTTCATACAATCGATATTCATTTAAGCTCACAAAGTTAACAAAAAAATGCGACCAGGAAAACCTGACCGCATTTTCTTGCATGTAGAAAGCTTAGCGACGTTCGCTGCGCTCGCCGCGGCCGCCTTCACGACGACCACCACGGCCACCGCGGCCACCACGTTCGCCACGCTCACCGCGACCGCCTTCACGACGACCGGCGCCGGGAGCGGCGGAGTTGGCTGCGAAGCCAGCGTTCGGGGAGAGATCCTGCTTGCCGTACTTCTCGCCGTTGCAGATCCACACCTTGATACCCATAGTACCCATCTGGGTGTGTGCTACTGCAAGAGCGTAGTCGATATCGGCACGGAAGGTGTGCAGCGGGGTGCGGCCTTCCTTGAACATCTCACTGCGGGCGATTTCGGCGCCGCCTACACGACCACTGATCTGGACCTTGATGCCTTCGGCACCCACGCGCATGGCGGTGGCGATGGCCATCTTGATGGCGCGGCGATAGCTCACGCGGCCTTCGATCTGGTGGGCGATGGAATCAGCCACGATGGTGGCGTCAACCTCGGGGCGCTTGACCTCGAAGATGTTGATCTGAACATCCTTCTTGGTCACTTTCTTCAGCTCTTCCTTCAGTTTGTCAACTTCCTGACCACCTTTGCCGATGATCACGCCCGGACGGGCGGCGTGGATGGTGACGGTGATGAGCTTCAGGGTGCGCTCAATGATGATGCGG
>CACYHZ010000044.1 GCA_902774345.1 uncultured Bacteroidia bacterium
GCCCGCCACCGAGACGCCCAGGATGGAGCCGATGAGGGCGCAGCCCACGTACCAGCCCTTGGACAGTTCCGACAGGCCGAACTGGCCGGCCACGATGCGCGTGGTGCCGGAGATGACGGCGGTGTCGTAGCCGAAAAGGATGCCGCCCAGGGCGGCTACGCTGGCCACGAAGAGCACGCGGCCGCTGGATAGCTTGTCGGTCATAGGTTGAAGTATTCTTTGTAGCGGTCGTACAGGTGCCCGGCCTGCAGATAGGCGCTCTGCGGGCTCATGAAATGGCTGAATTCGAAGGTGATAGCCTTGTCATAGCCGCAGCGTTTGGCGGCTTCCAGCTTCAGGCGCAGCTTGTCGAACTTGATGGGCAGGAAGCGGATGGGCATGTCGCGGTCGAAGGTTTCGGCATTGGTCCAGCACTGCATCCCGTAGCGGTCGGCCAGTTTCTTGTTCACGCTGAAGAAGGCGTCCAGTTCGTCATAGTCGATGTGCCCGTCCTGGAAGGCGCAGGCATCGACATACTCGTGGATGCCGTCGAAAATCTCGTTCCATTCGCGTTCGTGCTGCTCGATACCCACGGCCTGTTCCCGCGTAAGCTGGCCGCTGGCGGCATCGACGGCCTTTTTCCCGTCGATCCAGGGCGAAATGAAGGTGGGCAGACCGCCCGAGACCTCCTTGCACTGGCGGCCCATGGTGCGGAAACTCTCAATGGCGCCCTTGGTGGCGCGGGAAATCTCGCCGGAGATGTACCAGCCGCCGAAGCTGCTGTACTTGCTGCCGTAGCGCTCCCAGATTTCGTCGATGACGTATTTGTTGGCCTCCACCTCATAGCTCATGTCGCCGGTATCCCAGTATTTTCCGCTGTCGTACAGGCCCAGCCAGAACTTCATGCCGTACTTCTGGGCCAGGCGGCAGAACATGTCGATGAGGTCCATCGACGGCATGTAGCAGCCCTTTTTCAGCAGGTAAGGGGAGGGGTAGGTGATGAACTTGCGGTAGCCGCAGCGGATGTCGATCACCGTGTCGATGCCGATGGCTTTCATATAGCGGAAGTCCCGGTCCCATTCGCGCTCGCCCCAGTTCTGGTGGGGGATGTCGTGGGAAATCTCGTCCAGGAAAGTGCCGGTGATAGGCAGGCCGGCGCCCTTGGGGACGATGAGGGTACTGCTGACGGAAGGGTCCGGAAGGATGCCGTCTTGGCTGCGTTTGCAGGACGCGCTGAGCAGGGCGGGAGCGCCCACGGCGGCCGCGGCTCCCAGCGCTGTTTTTTTCAAGAATGATCGTCTGTTATCCATGGATAATACGGGTTAGTCATGCAAATATATATATTTTATTGGATATGAGTACGCTTTTGTTGCTTATAAAATTAGAAACAGGCGCCTGTTAATAAATATTTGTTAAAAACCTTTGAAGATTTAAGCATATTTTGTAAATTTGAACATCCAAAGCTAACTTTTAATACGCTAAATATGACCAAGCAAGACTTCGAGCAAATGGCTCTCCGCTATCGCAAAGAACTCTACGACAGCGTGTTACCCTTCTGGCTGGACCGTTCCCAAGACTTGGAATACGGCGGCTACTTCACCTGCCTGAACCGCGACGGCAGCGTTTTTGACACCGACAAGTTTGTCTGGCTGCAGGGACGGGAAGTTTGGATGTTCGCGATGCTGTACAACAAAGTGGAAAAGAATCCGGCTTGGCTTGCCTGCGCCAAACAGGGCGCCGAATTCCTGGCCAAGTACGGTCACGACGGCAATTATGACTTCTATTTTTCACTCACGCGCGAGGGAAAACCCATCATCGCTCCGTATAACATCTTCTCCAATACCTTTGCCTGCATGGGCTTTGCCCAACTTGCGGTGGCAACCGGCGACGAGCGTTGGGCCGAACTGGCGCGCAAGACCTTCCAGCGCATCCTGGACCGTCGTTCCAATCCCAAGGGTAAATGGCTGAAGGCCGTTCCCGGCACCCGCCCGATGAAGGATTTCGCCCTGCCCATGATCATTTGCAACATGGCCCTGGAGGTGGAACCCATCATCGAGGACAAGGCCCTGCTGGACAAGACCATCGACGAAGCCCTGCACGAGGTCTTCGACGTTTTCTACCAGCCGGATCTGGGCGTAATGGTGGAGAACCTGGCACCGGACGGCACCCTGGTGGACTGCTTCGAAGGCCGCCGCATCAACCCCGGACACGACCTGGAGGCCCTTTGGTTCATGATGAACCTGGGCATCCGCCTGCATCGGCAGGATATCATCGACAAGAGCATGGAGATTGCCCTGCGGGTCATCGACTACGGCTGGGACAAGGACTACGGCGGCATCTTCTACTTCATGGACCGCAAAGGCTATCCGACACAGGAGCTGGAGTGGGACCAGAAGCTCTGGTGGGTGCATCTGGAAAGCGCCATCTGCATGATCAAGGGCTACCAGCTCACGGGTAACGAAAAGGCCCTGGAATGGTTCCTGCGCCTGGACGACTACCTGTGGACGCACTTCAAGGATGCCGAATATCCCGAATGGTTCGGCTACCTGAACCGCCGCGGCGAGGTTCTGCTCCCGCTGAAGGGCGGCAAGTGGAAGGGCTGCTTCCACGTGCCCCGCGGGCTGTACCAGATCGGGACCATCCTGCAGGAAATCGCAGATAAAATGTAAAACCTTAATACTTTGAATGGAATGAAATCCTTTTTCCGTTTCTTGACCGCTATGCTCGCAGGCCTTTGCCTGCTGCAGGGGGTGGCTTTCGCACAAGGCACCCAGCTTCGCGGCAAGGTCACCGACGTGGATGGGAAGCCCCTGGCCGGCGTTACCGTGCTGGTGAAGGGCACCACCAACGGCGCGATGACCGGCATGGACGGAAGCTATTCGCTGCGCGCCAGCAAGGGCGATGTCATCGAATTCTCCTGTCTGGGCCTCGCTACGGAGGAGCGTACCTTCGACGGCAAAAGTGCCATCAACATCGTCCTCCGGGAGGATGCCCTCTATCTGGAAGACGTCATCGTGGTGGGCTACGGTACCGCTAAGAAAGAAACCCTGACGGCGGCCGTGAGCGCCATCAAGGGCGAAGAATTGCTGAAAGCCCCGGCTACCAACGTGTCGCAGGTGCTGGCCGGTAAACTGCCCGGCATCTCCTCCGTGCAGGAATCCGGTGAACCCGGTCTGGACCAGGCCTCGCTCCGCATCCGCGGCAGCGTCTATGGCGTGGCCTATGTGGTGGACGGCTTCCCCGTGGAGAATATCAACGACATTGACCCGGCCGATATTGAAAGCGTGTCCGTGCTCAAGGACGGTGCTTCCGCGGCCGTCTATGGCCTGCAGGCTGCCGGCGGCGTGATCATCATCACTACCCGCAAGGGTGAAAAAGGTGCCGCCCGCATCAGCTACAACGGCTCCGTGGGTGTTTCGATGAATGCCAACTTCCCGCGCTTCATGAACGGTCCGCAGTTCGCCTATTACTACAACCTGGCCCAGGAAATGGACCAGCTGGCGAGCGGCGCCATCGCTTCGGAAGATGAGTACGTGCCCTATTTCAGCCGGGCCAACGTGGAGGCGATGCTCAACGGCGACCCCACGGACGGCTGGGACAATGTGGACTATATCAAGAAGGTCTTCGGCACGGGCCTTACGAACAAGCACAACATCACCGTCCAGGGCGGAAATGACAAGACCCGCTACTTCGTTTCCGGTGGTTTCCTGGGACAGAAAGGTAACATCGACGGCTACAATTACCGGCGTTACAACGTGCGTGCGAACGTGGAGTCCCGCATCGCCAAGCACCTGGTATTCAATGTGGGTCTCAGCGGTGTAGTGGGTCGCCGGCACACGCCACGCTTCCTGTCCGGCGGTTCGGACAGCGATGCCGGCTACGAGGTGGGCTGGTTCTCCATAGCCCATCAGGTGATCGGGATGTATCCCTTCCTGCCGGAGAAGTACGACGGGTACTATACCGGCGCCATCGCCTCCAATCAGGTGTTCGCCAACAGCCCGCTGGCAGCTCTGTACGAGTCCGGCAGCAAGCAGACCCGCAGCTTCCAGGGCACCCTGACGGGCTCCCTAACCTGGGAACTTCCCTGGGTGAAAGGCCTTTCGCTCAAGGCCAGCGGCTCTTACGATTACCTGGATTCCTACAGCAAGAACGTGGATACCCCGTATTACGTGGTGGTCCGTCGCCGGAACGAAGACGGCAGCTGGGGCTGGTCGGATCCCATGGTGGATGTGAACGGCGCTTCGGACGGCAACAAGGTGGGTGAGGGGTCCTACTATCAGCAGACCATCACCGGCCAGGCCAGCCTGAACTATGCCAATGTCTTCGGCAAACACGCCGTGGAGGCTTTGTTCCTGGCGGAAGTCCGTGATTTCCAGACCAATAACCTGAGCGCCTATGTGAAGAACGTGCCCTTTGCCCTGCTTCCGGAGCTGGACAATGGTACGCCTACCGCCAATCCACTCATCGGCAACAGCAACGCTTCCCGCAGCGCCGGTTTCGTGGGCCGCGTCCGCTACAATTACGCGGAGAAATACCTGGCCGAATTCACCGGCCGCTACGACGGTTCGTACAAGTTCGCCGGGATGGCGGCTACCCGCTGGGGCTTCTTCCCTTCGGCCTCCCTGGGCTGGGTACTGTCCAAGGAATCCTTCCTGCAGGATGCGACAATCCTCGATAACCTGAAACTCCGCGCCAGCGTGGGCCTGCTGGGTAACGACGGCGTGAGCCCCTACATGTTCCTGAGCAAGTACGCTCTGGGCACCAAGGTGGTGTATCCGGGTTCTACGGCCGTGCCTTCCTATGCCACCTCCGGCATTCCCAACAAGGACCTGACCTGGGAGAAAACCCTTTCCTACAACATCGGAACGGACTTTTCGCTCTGGGGCGGCCTGCTGGGCGGCGAAATCGACCTGTTCTACAATTACACCTACGACATCCTGAGCTGGAACGGTGGCGGTCATCCGGACTCCATGGGCGGCTACTATCCCACCTATGTGAACAAGAACGCCATTGACGCCCGGGGTATCGACCTCCTGCTGACGCACCGGAACCGCTTCCAGCTGGGCGGGAAGCCCTTCTATTATGAACTGGCCGGTACGCTCACCTGGTCCAAGACCCGTTGGATCAAGTACAACGACGAACCCAACGTTCCCGAATGGCAGAAGGTGACCGGCACCACCTACGGTTCCCACTGGGGCTGGCTGGCCGAAGGTCTCTATCGTTCCGAAGAGGAAATTGACAACTCCGCCTGGTACGGGACGCGTCCCAACGTGGGCGACATCAAGTACAAGGACCTGAACGGCGACGGTCAGATTGACTGGCAGGACCGCGGTATCTTCGGAAAGTCCAACCGTCCGGAGCTTACCTTCGGTCTGAATGTGAACCTGGGCTGGAACGGCTTTGACATGAACCTGCAGTTCACGGGCGGCGCCTTGTTCCAGGTGTCCATGACCGGTACCTATTTCAATGAGAATGATGACGATACCATCTGGACCAAGACCTTCAAGGAGGGTGAGAACTCCCCGCTGTTCCTGGTCGAAAATGCCTACAGCCTGGACAACCCGGACGGCACCTTCCCGCGCCTGACCCTCGGGACCACCGGCCATGGCGGCGACAACGGCCTTTCCTCCAGCTTCTGGTGGCGGGACGGCAAGTACGTGCGTCTGAAGACCGCCCAGCTGGGCTACACCCTGCCGCAGCACATTACCCGCCGTTTCGGCGTGGAGGCATTGCGTATCTTCGTGGAGGGCAACAACCTTTTCACCCTGGACGGCCTGCCGGAAGGCATCGACCCTGAATCCCCGGGCGTGAACAACGGCTACTATCCGCAGCAGCGCAACATTATGGGCGGCATTTCCATCACCCTTTAATCCAGACGCCTTATGAAAAAGATATTCATTGTCCTTTCGCTCGCAGGCGTCCTGAGCGCTTGCAACAAATTCCTGGATATGACGCCCACCGACAGCATCTCCGACAAGGTGATGTGGGCTAACGTGGAAAGCGCCGAATATGCCGTGAATTCCATCTACTCCTATTCCTATGACATCTTCGCCTCCTGGCCCAGCAGTGTAGGCATGACGGAAGCGTTTACCGACGAGTTCAAATACGGTTCCTATGTGAACTTCGCCATGTGCCTGATTCCCAGTCAGGTGGCCTATGGCGGCACCAATCTGACCAACAGCTTCGTGAACGTGTATCTGGGCTGCTGGGGCAGTTTGTACACCGCCATCCGGCGTACCAACGAAGCCATCTCCAACCTGAAGACCCTGGGCACGGGACTGGCCGAAGCCGACCGGACGCGTCTGGAGGCCGAACTGCGCCTGATGCGCGGCTGGCTGTATTTCGAGCTGGTGAAGCGCTACCGGGAGGTCATCATCTACGACGAGGACCTGACGCAGATCAAGGTGGAAAAAGCCCTTTCCTCCGAGGCCGAGGGCTGGGACTTCATCTGGAAGGACCTGAGCTTCGCCTCGCAGAACCTGCCGGAAAAGGCGGCTGCCAGGGGCCGGCTGGACAAAGGCGTGGCCCTGGCCCTGATTACCCGTTCCATGCTGTATGCCGGCGAGAACGCCAAGGTGATCGAAGCTGCCCAGCAGCTGGAGGAATTGGGCTATGCCCTGATGCCGGACTATGGCAAAGCCTTCACGGCTTCGGTAACGGAAGGCAATACGGAGACCATTCTCCAGTACAGCTTCTCCTATTCCGATGGCGTTACGCATGACTTCGACTTCTATTACACCCCTGGCGGCGACTACAAGCTCGTAGGCCAGCAGGGCGGCGGCTACGGCACGCCCACCCAGGAAATGGTGGAGAGCTATGAGCTGGCCACCGGCGGCTTCCCCGACTGGAGCCCCTGGCACGGCGAAACCCTGGCCCAACCCCCGTACGAAAAGCTGGAACCGCGTTTCCAGGCTACCATCCTGTACAACGGCGCCCCCTGGAAAGGCCGCGTGATCGAGCCCTTCGTGGGCGGCACGGACGGCTGGTGCCAGTGGAACAAGGAGCCCAAACCGGAAGGCCGTACCACCACGGGTTACTTCCTGCGCAAATTCGTGGACGAAACCCACGACCTGGCCACCCGCAGCCAGAGCGTCCAGCATTTCGTGCTGCTCCGCTACGCCGAAGTGCTGCTGAACAAGGCCGAAGCCTGCTACCGCAGCGGGGATCCTGCCGGTGCCAATGACGCCGTGCGCGCCATCCGTGCCCGCGTGGGACTGCCTTATACCGACAAGAGCGGCGATGCCCTCTGGCAGGCCATCCGGCAGGAACGCAGGGTGGAGTTGGCCTTCGAGGACGACTGGTACTGGAGCCTGCGCCGTTGGAAAGAGGCCGCCGAAGACTATCCGCTGGGCCTGAACAACTATCAGGTGCACGGCCTGAAAATTGAAAGTACCGCCGTGGCCGGTCAGTTCAAGTACAGCTATGTATCCGTGGACGACCAGGACCGCAACTTCCCGTCCAAGATGTACCGTTTCCCCATCCCCGACGGGGAACTCAATTCCAATCCGCTTGTAAATCAATACCCTGAATGGAACTAGCGATGAGAAAGATATTCTTCCTTTTGTTTGCAGCCGCGCTGCTGGCTGCCTGCCATCAGCCGGAATACGTGGCTCCCACGGCCGACCGGCAGGGGATTACTTCCCTGACTGCGTACTTCACCTTCGGCCCTTATGAGGGGCAGGAGATGGGCCGCCTGGAGATTGACGACCCCAACGTCGACCGCTACGAGATTCCCATTCCGTGGTATTTCCCCGAGGCTTCCGACGACATCACCACGCCTTATATGACGAAGGTGCGCGTGCGGGCATCGCTGCAGGCCAACTGTAAGATTGAACCGGCCCTGACGGTGCTGGACCTGACGGAGGAGAATCATTTTACCTATACGGATGCCACGGGCGAGCGCCGGAGCATCATCATCACCGGCAAGCGGGTGAAATCCAATAAATGCGAGATTATTACCTTCGCCCTTACCCAGCCCGTCATGAGCGGTATGGTGGACAAAGTGTCCCGCAAGGTATCCCTGATTACCCCCAAGGATCTCTCGGCGGCAACGGCCAGCGTCACGGTATCGGCCCATGCTTCCATCAGCCCGGACCCGACGCAGCCGCACAATTACAACGACGGCTTCACCTTCACGGTGACGGCCGATGACGGCGAGACCAAGGCTGAGTACCTGGTGGTCAAGGATATCCCCGAAAAGATTGATTACGGTGTGAACGCGACCAGCCTGGAGACCCTGTTCAACATGAGTCCCGAGACCGGAATGGGCCTTCCCGGCTACCAGGCCGTGGCCAATGTGTCCATGGGTGTGCTGGATTCCGACCTCATCGTCAATGTGGGTGACGGCAGCACGCCGCGCTACTACAACAAGGTGGTGGGCACCTACGGGGGCGAAATCAAGATCGGTTCCGCCGTTCCCACCGGTGCCATCGCTTCGGACGAACAGGACCACCTGCTGATCTGCAACCTGGCCGAGGCAGGGGAGACCTTCACCATCTGGAAGACCGCTTCCGTGAAAGAAGCCCCCGTGGAGCTGATTTCCTTCGTGAACGAGGAAGACATCCAGCTGGGTCTGGAGATGAAGGTGATCGGTAATGTCGAAGACGAAGCTTCCATCTCCGTCACCTATCCGGGCCTGGAGGGTGTTACCCAGAGCGGCCGCTTCCGTTCCATCCACATCGTGGGCGGCCAGGTGGTCTCCAACGAGCTGATGAGCGTGGAAGGTCAGGGCTTCTTCTGGGGTTCCGGTCCTTCGGGCAGCACCTGCGTCCCGGCGGCTTCGGCCCAGAATGATGCCGGCTGGTACAGCTGCGCCTATTCCGACAACCTCCTCACCTGGTTCCGTCCGGACCTTACCATCGGCAAGCAGCTGAACGGCTATGGCGACGGCACCGACGACGTGGAGGGCGGCGGTACCTATGTGGATAGTAATACCTCGCCTAACAACCTGGATACCAAGGGTTTCAACAATGCCCGTTACCTGGTGCTCTTCGTTTCCAACCACTTCCCGAAGTGGTGGCCGGGTCCGCAGCTGTATATGTATGACATCACCAGCGGTTCGCTCCAGGGCGAGAATATCTGGAACAGCCCCGGCCTGGTGTTCTCCAAGCCTTACATGTACAACCTGCAGTACAACACCGGCGGCCATGACGGCAACGGCGCCTGCGGCGACGTGATCCTGGCCCCTTCGGCCGACGGCTACATGCTGTATGTGTATTATTACGACCATTATTCCCAAATGATAGGCGGTTACAGCCTGGATTGCATCAAACGATGAAAACATTGCCAGTGATTTCGCTTTTGCTCCTGCTGCTTTCCTGCAGCAATGCCGCGTCCACGGATATGCCCGCGTGGCGCTGGGAAGATAAGGACCAGCCCACCCCTCCAGAGGTGGTGGAGCCTTTCCCGGCCATCGTGAACCAGGGTTGGACCAATGTTACGGAGGACCTGATGGGTCTGGATTTCGCCCAGGTGTACCGCAGCCCCGCCAGCATCAGCGGCAACAAAACCGTGGCCTATATCGCCGTGGCCCGGCTGTCGGAGGCTCAGTGGGATGTGGCCAGCATTGACGATCCCCAGATTCAGGGAACTACGGATGCGCTGAAAACGCCCGCGCAGTGGTACGCCCTGACCGGCGCCGGCCTCATCCTGAACGGCGGTTATTTCTTCTCGGAAGGCGGCAAGCAGTACAACGCTTCCGTGGCCGTGAGCCAGAGCCGCACCTATGGGGTCAACATCAATTACGCTTCCCAGGACTGGGTGACGATGTATTATCCCACGCGGGGCGTCTTCTACCAGAATGCCGGTGCTGCGCCCACCGTGGGCTGGACCTACTGGCCCGGCGGTGCTAAGCACTACCTGTACGGACAGCCGGCAGGCAATAGCTGGTCGGCGGATCCGCTGCAGGTTCCGGACGCCGCTTTCCCCGTGGCTGCGGCGGATTTCAATCCCGTTACGGCTATCGGCGGCGGCCCTGTCCTGCTGAAGGATGGGGAAATCGTCAACAGCTGGGAGGCCGAACTCCTTTATGGCGATGGGGCCGACGACAAGATGCCCGAGGCCCGGCATCCGCGTTCCGCCATCGGCGTCACTGCTGACGGCCTGCTGATCCTCTTTGTCTGCGAAGGCCGCGGGATGACGGAAGGTGTGGCCGGCATGACCTTTGCCGAAGAGGCGGCCGTGCTCCGGAGCCTGGGCTGCACCGATGCCCTGAACCTGGACGGCGGCGGCTCCTCCTGCCTGTTGGTGAACGGTCAGGAGACCATCAAAGTGTCCGACGGCGCCCAGCGCCCGGTTGCCAATGTCGTTTATCTGAGAAAGAAATGAAACGCTTCCTCTTCTTATTGGGGCTGAATTGCCTGCTCCTGACAGCCTGTGCACAGCAGGTGGACGGCTATCAGTGGCGCGAAGCCTGGGACCATCCCCAGGGCCCTGACGACCCGGATGATCCGGACGATCCCGATGTTCCCGAAATCAAAGGGAAAGCCCGCTATATCTGGGTGGATGCGGCGGCCAATTTCTACTACTATGCCAATGATGTCGCCGCTATTGAGGCCGACTGTGCCCGCATAGCCGAAATGGGCTTTACGGACATCGTCCTGGATGTGCGGCCCACCAGCGGGGATGTGCTGTTCACTTCCTCCGTGGCGCCCGCCTGCCGCAAGGTGGCGGCCTGGATCAACGGACGCTACCGCTGGGTGGAACGCACGGAGAACTTCGACTACCTGGCCCAGTTCATCCTGTCCGGCCACAAGGCGGGCCTGCGCGTGAATGCGGGCATCAATACCATGGTAGGCGGCCACCATTCCACCCTGGGCGATGTGGGCCTGCTCTACGACCATCCGGAGCTGAAGGACTGGTGCGCTGTGGACAATCTGTCCGGCGGCCTTACCAATTCCATGGACGATGCCGCTGGGCGAACTGGCTGCGTACGAAGGACTGGACGGGATTGTGCTGGACCGCTGCCGCTATGATGATTACGGCATGGATGCCGGTTATACGGAGTCGGCCAAGGCGGCTTTCACCGCCTACCTGGGTGCGGAACCTTCGGTCTGGCCGGTGATGCCCCGGGGGCAGAGCTATGTCACCAGTCCCAGTACGCTGCAGAAAAACTGGCTCACCTTCCGCTGCAAGGTCATTCACGATTTCATGGCCAAGGCCGCGGACAAGGTCCACGAGGTGAATCCCGCTGTGCGCTTTGGCGTTTACGTGGGCGCCTGGTTCAGCGATTACTACACCAGCGGCGTCAACTGGACCAGTGCCAATTATGACCTGAAAAAGAACGAGTCCTCCTACAAATGGGTCCCGTCCAACTATCAGAAAACGGGCTTTGCAGACCTGCTGGACTTCATTTTCCTGGGCGCCTATGCCAGCACCGGCAGCATTCACGGTTCCGGGGAATGGTCCATGGAAGGCTTTGCCAAGCTGGGAGGCAAGCGGCTTTGCGGTGCGGTTCCCTACATCGCAGGGCCGGATATCGGCAATGCATCCGGCTTCGAAGGCGGTCACCAGGAGGCCCTGATGCCCGATATTGTGAACACCCTCTTGGACAGTTCCGACGGAATGTTTATCTTTGATCTGTGCCACGTGCGCCAGTTTGACTACTGGGATGCCCTGGGTGCAGCCATCAATGCTTATATTGAAACACTATAACCCTTTAATTACTAACATTATGAAAAAACTTTTTCTGATTGCTTCCGTTTTACTGGCAGCCTGCGTGGTTTCCTGTAAGAAAGAGACGCCGGTGGAAGATGCCGTGACGCTCAAGTCGGCGGCCAGCGTAACCGTTCCTGTAACGGGTGACGTGGTTTCCATCAGCTTCAACTCTACCGTGGCCTGGAAGGCAACTTCGTCCGAGTCCTGGCTCACCGTTTCTCCCGCCAGTGGCGAAGCCGGCGATGCCACCGTCAAGGCTTCTGCCCTGAAGAATGACACCTACGACGCCCGTACCGCCGAGGTTACCATTACTGCCGGCACCAAGACGGCCAAGGTCACCGTGACCCAGGGCCAGACCGATGCCGTGATCGTCAAGGAAACCTCCTTCGAGGTTCCGGCCGATGGCGGCGAGGTCAATATCCCCGTCTCTGCCAACGTAGAGGTGAAGGTGACCATCCCCGAGGCCATCGACTGGGTGCACATGACCCCTCCCAACAAGGGTCTGGTGGA
>CACYHZ010000045.1 GCA_902774345.1 uncultured Bacteroidia bacterium
CTGCTTCCAGCCGGAAACCAGGTCGAAGCCTTCTTCGCGGATCATCCGCACCATTTCGGGGATTTCTTCCGGGGAGTCCTGCAGGTCCGCGTCCAGGGTCACCACGATGTCGCCCTTGGCCGCGGCGAAGCCTTCGTACAGCGCCGCCGACTTGCCGTAATTGCGGCGGAAGCGGATTCCGCGCACATTCGGGCCGCAAAGGCCCCGGATGACCTCCCAGGAGCCGTCCGTGGAGCCATCGTCCACGAAGATAATCTCGTAAGTGAAGTCCTTCAGGGCACGGTCAATCCATTCCTTCAGCTCCGGAAGAGATTCGGCCTCGTTATACAGGGGGATGACGATGGAAAGGTCCATAAGCTATTGGTCCTGGGGCGGCTGGACCCCGAACAGGCGCTGCAGGAAAATGTAGCGGCTCAAAATGGCGGAAAGCACGCTGCCGTACAGCCAGCAGTACAGCCACTGGAAAAAGAAGATAAGCAGCGGCAGGCGGTCCATCATCCCTTCCAGGCTCTCTTTCTGGGAGCCGCTCAGGCTCACGCTGCCGGTCACCTGGCTCAGCAGGGTGTCCATTTCCTCGGCCGGCATCTTCATAATAATCAGGGCCTGGGCCGATGCCAGCAGCAGACCGCTCAACAGCGCAGCCCGCCGTCCCATGCGATAGGTTTGTTCCATCCGTACGCCGGCATAGCGGTCCCGAAGGTTCAGCATTGCGTTTTTCATCACCAGGATGCAGCCGAAGAACTCCGCGGCCCACAGCAGGATGGCCGCCGCCTGCACCAGGAAGGTGCTTCCGCTCATCGCGGCAGCTTCTTTCAGCAGCAGGCAGCCCACCGACACGGCGCCCAGCCAGGCACCGGTTTTGGCGGCTTCGTTCCACAGGATGGTATTGTCAATCTGCGTTTTCACGGGCACAAAGGTACAAAAAATCAGCGGACTAGGTCCAAACGGAAGGGAAGGCCGGTATGGGTGGACGAATTGATATCGGTCACGGGTGCCACTACCACGCTGTAGTCATCATTGTCGGAGGGCATATTGGCCGTCTGATCCTGCCGTCCTTTGAGCCAGCGCACCGAAATGGTACCCGCCGGACGCGGAACCAGATAGGCCAGGTAAGCGTTGATATCCGCCTCAGGGTCGCCCTTGTAGGCCTCCAGGACGCTGCGCTTGCCGTACCACTGCACGTAATATTCGGTGTGGGCATTGGGCTGGGAGGTCCAGGCCAGATGGGTGGCGTCGCCGGCATTCTGGGTAAGGCTGACAAAGGCCCGCTGAATCTCGAAACTGACGCGGAAAGGCGTGGTCTGGCCTTCCAGGTCGGTCCATTCGCCGAAAATCCAGGCCGTACCTTCGTACAGCTTGTCCGGTACGTCGTATGTGCAGGTGGCCGTCTTGGTATAGCGGGCCGATGATTTATTTAAGGACGCAGCTATCTCCGCGTCAGTGGGTTCTTTCAGGACGATGCTTTCGGTCACGCGGTACCAGGACACCGCCGGATTGGGGGTAAAGGTGGCCGTGGTCAAGAACGGAACGGCCTGCAGGCTGGTCTGCACCTGGGCCTCCAGCACGCTCACGCGCAATTTGGCCATGGCAGCGAAACCGCTGGCCGATACCCCGATGAGCGTCACGTCGCCTTCGGTCTCGGCGTAGGGATTGCCCGGGACAGGGGCGGTGACGTTAAGCTGGTCCCCCTCCAGGGAGGCCCGCCAGCCATCGGGTTTCACCAGCTGGTAAACCGCCACATTGCTAAGGGTCACCGGCACCTGGGCCGATTTTCCCCTGGCCAGGGACAGTTCCTGCTGGCCTATGGCCACTTCGAAATCCTTAACGAAGGGCACTTCCAGTTTGGTACCGTCGTGCAGGATGAACTGCACCACGCCTTTTTCTTCGTCCAGGACCACGTCTTCGAAGAAGGACTTTCCGTCCTGTCCGGAGATGCGCACCCAGGTTTTTCCGCCGTCCACGGACAGGTACACGGCATCCTGGACATAGCCCTTGCCCAGTTCCTTACCGGTTTTCAGCTGGGGCTTCACGGCATCCACGCCATCGGCATAGACGGGGGTGCCATCCGGAGTCAGGACCACTTCCCCATCCACGGTCCAGACCCATCGGCCCGTGGCGGCATCTTTCACAACGGAAATGTCGGGGATGTAGCCCAGGTCGCCCTTCTCCCCTTTCTCACCCTGCGGACCTTGCTCGCCTTGTTCACCCTGCGGTCCCTGCTCACCTTGTTCGCCCTGGGGACCTTGCTCGCCTTGCTCACCCTGGGGGCCTTGCGGGCCCTGAGGGCCCTGCTGGCCGTTGGCAATCTGGATATAGGAGCCATCCGTGAAGATGATTTCGTAACCGTTGAACAGTTTGTTCACCTTGGAGATGGCATAGTTCTGCTTCATCTTGTCGCACAGCTGCTGCAGGGCATCGATGTTGGCATTCACCGTTTTCAGACGCTCTTCCAACGTCACGATACGGTCCTCCAGCTGGCCTGCCTTTTCCTCCAGGGCGTCCACCCGCTCCTCCAGGCCATTCAGCTTGTCGCAACCCGCGCCGATGCACAGCACCGCCGCCAGGGCCCCTATATAGTAGCACAAACGTCTCTTCATAGCCTTCAAAATTACTCATTTCCCCGAAATAAAGCAAATGAAAACCAATGCAGCCCCCGGAGGTCCGGAGGCTGCAAAAGGTTAAAGGGTGGGTACTCTGTTAGTTCAACTCGATCTGGGTCATTCCAACAGGATACCAACTCATAGAATGGTCAACGGAGATGCTGGTGGCAGAAGATGCGCCAAGAAGTTCTCTGGAAACACTTACCTCAAGATAGCATGTCCCATCTTCGATATATCCATATACCGTAGGATTGCCAAGACTCTCGGTTGATGAAACAGGCTTCTTAATCCATCCATTTTCGTCCACGCCATTGACAATAGTATGATTCGGATTAGTAGGATCAAAAACGACTTCATCGACATCAATATTCTGATTCCCGGTTTCTCCTCTCCAAGGGAAGATACAAATCTGAGCCTCGCATCCATCACCGGTACCACCACCACCACTGACTCCGGTAGTAGAATTATTGTCAAGATCTAAACCGACATAGATATACGGATCCCAATTGAAGCTGGCCTTCTTATTCTTAATCTTAGAAGCATCAATCTCATAATAGAAGAAGATATTCGTATCGTCAGAATAATACTTCCACGCTTTAATTCTGCTGGTCCCTGTAGTGATCAGCGTGATATCCGCCCAGTCGGACATATCGCCATCGATCACGATGCCAGCGGGCTCCGGCTCGGGACCCGGGCCAGGCTCTCCACCATCAACGGAGGTCTCGCCATTCAGGGAGTAGAGGAAGCTGTCGTCATCACCAGTAGTCTCGTAGATAGAGGTTTGCTGGTCTTTGACATAAAGTTTCACCTTACCGGCCACAATCACTTCGTCGTTCTGGGCAATCTGCGGATTGCCTTCTTCGAACTGCTTCTTCTCCAGGTACTGGACCTTGTAAGCTTCGAAGCGGTCCTCAGACTCGGCGGAGTCAGCAATCCAGAAGGTAGCGCTCTTATAGGAGGGACCGTACATATAGGTGGTCAGTTCCACAATAACGCCCTTCACATAGACCACATCCGTGCTGGCAGCACCATTCAGCTGGTCAATGAAGTGACGGACATCGGCCACGGTGTAAGGATCCTCAGCGGTACCGGAACCTTCGTACTCATAGGTGTCGGGCTCGGTCACGGTGATGGTGATTTCCTTCTCGGCGGCGGTGAATTCACCCTCCACGGCTTCGACCTTCAGCAGGAGCTTGCCTTCGCCGACAGCCACACCGGTCACCACGCCGTCCTCGGTCACGGTGTAAACACCGGACTCATCCACGGTGTAGGTGATGGGAGCGCTGGAGTTGGTGGTGGCACCAACAGCCTTCTCGGCGCCCACCTCAACGGAGATGTTGGAAGCGGTGATGACAGCGGTCACGGGCTGGTCGGGATCGACGGGAGCCCCACCGTCCCTCTTGTACAGGGCAACAGGCTTCTGGCTGGTGGTTCCGGCTTTGTAATAACGGAAGCGGTTCTGGTTGGAAGCGGCGTTGTACTGGATGAAAGAGGTATTGGAAGTGATGATGGCGTTACCGTCGGCATCAATCTCAATGGTATTCAATGCGGGCTCGTCACCGGCTTTCAGTTCGTTCTTGCCTTCAGAACCATAGATGTACTTGCCATTGGCAGCCTTGATGGAATAACCACCTTCCATCGGGGCGATGGTAAAGACAGCGGCTTCCACATCGGCATTAGCAGCAATGACACCGCCGGAGATGTTGACCTCAATGACGTTTTCGACCTGATCCAAGGTTTCCAGACTGCCATCGAAGGCCACGGAACCATCTTCGTACACAATGAGGTATTCACCGCTCCAGTCGGCCTGGGCAGCAGTTACCTTGGTGAAATTGCCCTCGCCGGGAGTGGGAGGAGTCGGAGGCGTGTCCTCGGAAACCACCACGGTGTAGATGAGGGTGCAGGCAGCATAGCTGACACCGGCCTCGGAAGCCTCGGCCTTGGTGTAAATCGGACGGGGTGCGGAAACAGGCGTTGCCAGGGTCACCTCAATCTTTGCAATACGACGATGGCCAGAAGTGCCGCCAATAGTGAAGGTTACGCTCTTGGCTGTTCCAGTCCAGGTGCCAGCCTCATAAGTCTCCTCATCGGTAGTAATCTCGTTGGAGCCATCACCGTCACCAAAAGTGAGCTTAATCTCAGCAATATCCTGTGCGCAAGAGATGGTAAAATAGTTACCACCATAGAAACGAGCAGCAGTACCGGTAGAATAGAACTTCGGAGTATTGTTGTTGGTACCCTTGTTAGGGGTCATCGTTACACCACTAATGGTCTTTTCAACAATTTCCTCGCCATTTTCATAGCCGGTGGTAAAGTCAAAGACAACAGAACCCACCTGAGGTTCATCGCCGGGTTCGTCACCAGGTTCGTCGCCAGGTTCGTCGCCAGGCTCGTCGCCGGGCTCGTCGCCAGGCTCATCGCCGGGTTCGTCACCGGGTTCGTCACCGGGATCCACAGCGCCGCCGTTCACGGCCGGGAAAGCGATGGAAATAACGGTAGTACCTTCGGCCAGGGCCTTGAAGATGTATTCGGCATCGCCTTCATCCACCTTGAAGTCACCGATGGCGGCAGAGGAGCTGCTGTAGGTGGCCTCGACACCCTCTACGGGGTGGATGGCGCGGAAGTTGATCTTGTCGCCGGGCTTCACGTTGATGCGGGAACCGGGGGCAGGCAGGGTGGTGTCATACATCTGGATGTCAGGCGTTTCGCCACCGGAGTAGTCAATGACGATTTCGCCATCGTACATCGGGTCGATGGTAATGACGAATTCGCTGTCGGCGGTAAGCACGCTGCCGTACACGTTGGTGCGGTAGTTGCGCTTGAAGGCCACTGAAGGGATATTGTACTCGAACAGGACATCGTCACTGCCTTCGGCGTACAGGGCGAAGTTCACGTCCAGCATCTCGCTTTCACCCACCAGGATGTAGTCGGTCAGCAGCCAGGAGTCGCCGTTGGTCTTGTAAGGCTCGAAGTTAGGCGTTGCCTCAGGCATGGCGGCAGCGGTCAGATTGTAAGCCACGGGAGTGTCCACGGTACCGTCCAGCAGGTTCAGCACGCTGGGAGCGGCGACCTTCAGGGACGACTTCTCGAACTTGGTCATGGCAGCAGCGGCAGCCTCGAAGTCTTCCTTGGAGGAAATCACGTTGAACTGGGCGAAAGGACGGGTCAGGGTCACCTGGCGGCTCATGGCATCGGTAACCTTGTCGATGGAGGTGACGGCATAGTAAGCGTCACGCTTGTCGTCGTTGGACACGCCTTCGGGGTTCACGGTGAAGGTCTTGGCTGCCAGGTCGATGGCATAGGCGTCAGTATCCGGGGCAATAGCCAGGAACACGATGTCATAGCCGTGGCCTTTCACCAGACGGGCATTGAAAGTAGCTGAGAGGTTGGAGAAAGCATTCTCGTAACCGGTGATGTCGGGGGCGACGGACAGGGATTGGACATAGCCCAGGTCCTTGTCATATACGCCCACCACCAGCTGGGTGGCAGAGAGGCCGTCGCTGACAGCCTTGGTCAGGGCATCGGCGAAGCCCACGGTGAAGGTGGCTTCTACGGTTTCACCGTTCAAAGCAGGATCCACCATCTGGGCCTCCTTGGCGCAGCCCACTGCGAACATAGTCGCAGCGGCTGCTAAGAGGGTATAGAGAAGTTTTTTCATGATACAAAACTATCTTTTCGTAAGAATTACTCCAGAGTAATTGATTGTTTGGCAGTGTTGTAGTCATTATATGCGACAGCAACACTAATGGTACCTGCTTCTACCCCAAGAGTTTCTCTAGGGACAGATAATTCAACGTGGGTCACGGATGGATCCTCTGTATCGGTAACGGACCAGACCTCAAAATTAGTATTGGACTCACTATTAATGCTGCTCTTTTCATCGACGCCCTGAACCAAAGTGAAAGGCTCATCGCTGGAAACAGGATAGCAATATGCGTATTTCTCCATACCAGGGATACCACCTAATAGCGTGCCTGTTCCTTCGTCAGAATCAGTATCAAAGCCAACATATAAGTATCTGGAGGCCTTCATCTTTTCCGTATTCAGCTTCAGATAGAAATACACATAATCGTCATCATAGGTCATCTTCCAGGAATAGATCCGGCTATTATCAGCGCCGCCAGGGCGTTGACCTGAAAACTCGTCAATAACCTCCCAGTCATCAAAATCGCCGTCAATCTCGATGCCGGCTGTAACGGGAACATCGCCACCGCCCTGCTCATCGAGAGTGACAAGAATCTGGGCGATACGGCGATTACCGTTTCCACCGGCCACGGTGAATACCACCTCATTCGCAGAGCCTGTCCAGACACCAGCTTCATAATCTCCGGTGCTGGCAGAAATCTCTTTCGTTGTTGTATCCCCCTCACCGGAAACGAGTTCAATTCTCGTCATGGTAGAATTGGATGACACTGTGATGGTATTGCCAGCATAGAAGCGAACGGCATTACCTGTAGTATAATACTTAGGGCCATTCTGAGTGTTGGTGCCCTGATCACCGACAACCGAGACCATCTGACTCTCATCATAAGTTGAAGAGAAAGCACTACCATTGGCAAGTCCCAGGCTGGAATCGAGATAGACTACAATGGCGTTCGGCTCATCTTGCTCTTCAAATGCAGCAGTGACTAACACGTCGCATGCAGGCATCGTGAAGCTGGCCTCGTAAACGCCCTGGGCGGCGAGGGAAGCGTTGACTTCCACGTCAACGACTGACTGGTTGGCGTCAATCACCTGCAGGGACTGTTCCACATAAGCATAGCCGTCATCCGGCGTAATGGTCAGGGTCACGGTAGCGCCTTCCTCTGCCTCACTGGCGGGATCGGATACGATGGAACCGTTCTGGACGTCATCAATGCTGATGGCAAAGGGACCGGAAGGTTCGCCATCCTCTTCAAAGTCAGCGGAGACGGTTACGTCCTCGGCGGGCATGGTGAAGGTGACGATAAACACGCCTTCGGCAGTCGGGCTCTCTACAATATCGAACTCGATACCGTTGGGAGACGTCTCAGTGGTAACGGACGCGGTATTCTCCACGTAGTGGCAGTTTTCGCTCGGGGTGAGAGTCACGGTAACCGTTTCGCCTGCAGGGGCGTAGTTGTTATCCTGGTCGCATTCCAGGGAGCCGTAATTGGTCTGGTTCAGGGAAATGTAGTACTCCTGAGGCTCGTCGCCACCGACAAACTTGTACAGCGAGAGCGGACCGCCAGTGCCTGTGGCATAGCAGGCAAAGCCATAGGTGTCATTGTTACGAAGAGTGAAATTGACGCCGGCAGTCTTATTGCTCACATTCTCGATTTCGTAAGTGACGGGATCGGAATTCTGTGCGGTGATGGTCCACTGTGCTTTAGCATCTGTACCGTCAGCAATCACGGCAGCCTGGTTCTTAGTACCGGTGGAAGCGGCATACTTCTGGGCATCGTCACTGTAAATGGTCCAGTAGTCTCCGTTGGGCGCGATGTACCATACGATCGATGCATCAGGGTTGACAATGGCGTCGTTCTCGATTACCACTGCTTCATATTGCAGACGGTTTTTATCGACCGTATTGTTCATGGCGAACTCAGTCGTATTATATACAATCACATAGTAGCCTTCAACGATGTCTCCTTCATATAGCTCGAAGACGGCATCGAGAGGTTCATCACCTGCTTCCTCGAAGGTAGCAAAGATGATGACGTCGTATTCCGGCATGATGAAGGAAGCTTCACCATCTGCGAAATCGATGTCAACCGGTTCTTCATTTTCGTCCAGGTACCAGAGTGCAGTCAGGTCGTAATCACCAATGGGGTAATAGATCAGGTTGACGGTGGCACCTGCCTGGAACTGGGACTCGTACTCGTCGTCACCGTCAACGATCCATACGCCGCCAACTTCTTCCTCCTGGTCAATGATATCCTGATCGATGGTAACGGTATAGCCTTCGGCCTCATCCACAACGGTAATGGTGATGTTCACGTCGGCGGACTTGAAGTTCTTGATTTCGGACTTCACTTCCTCGCCATTGATCACGGCATTGAAGTGGAGGTTGACCACGGTCTGGCCGGCAGCAAGGGCAGTGAACAGGGTGGGAGCGTCACCGACCTCGGCGGCAAATTTACCCACTTCTTCGTCGGAGGAAGTATAGATGGGATCGAAGGTTGAATTGGAGCTGAAGGCACCTGCGAAATCGAGGGTTTCACCCACCGTCATAGTATAGGCACCCGTAAGGGCATCCTCGTCATATTCAAAACCAGGATCCTGGCCGGGAGCGGAATCGGGATTGAAGGTAATGGTCTGGTCCTCGGCGTTGTCCATCGGGACGGTCTCGTTGCCGCCGAATTCATTCTGGATGGTTACCTGGAAGATGGCGTCGGCGCAGAAGATATCGCCCACCAGGATGGTGCGGTAGTTACGGCGCACGGGAACGTTGACCAGGTCGAAGTCGGCCAGAAGACCGGACTCGCGGTACACCTCGATCTTCAGGGGATCGTTGGTCTCACCTACATTGCTTCCTTCGTCGGTGAGGATGTAGTTCATGGCGATATACTTGTAGTCCTCGTAGCCGGGGATGTTCACATCCTGGTCAATATCGGCCTGGGCGAACTCGTAAACGGCGGGTTCATCCACGGAACCGTCGAAGAAGTTCAGCTTGGTAGGAGCCTTTACGGTCATGGCAGAACCGGCGAAAATGACACCGTTGTTAATGGCGGCCTCCCAGTCGGCCTCGCTGGTGAGCACATTCAGCTGGGCGAAAGGACGATAGAGGTTCACGTCGCCGTCCTCTACACCGTCCCTCCCAATGGCGCCTTCCCAGACGCCATAGAAAGCGTCGCGGTTGTCGTCGTTGGAATACAATCCATCAATGTTCACGGTAACGGCCGCATTCTCCTTGTCGAAAATGTACAGGGAGGGGTCGTTGTGCATCGCCCAGAAGACAATCCGGTAGGTTTCCCCGCGGACCAGCTTCAGGTTCACTTCGGCCGTCAGGTTGGCGTCGAACTCAGGCTTCTCCTGCGGCTCCACATTCGGGAGGTATTCGAAGCCATTGTTGTCCTTGTACACCATCACCACCAGTGAGTCGGCCTTGGTGCCGTCACTGAAAGCTTTAGTCTGCATACCGTCCAGGGCCACCCGGAAGGTTACATCTGCGAGAGAGCCGTCGTCACCACTCAGGCCTGTCTCCTGCTGGCACCCTGCCGCGAAGAGCAAGGTGGCTGCAGCCATAATCAGATACAATAGTTTTTTCATGATATAGGGATTTGATTATTGATTATTTGTATAGCGTATTATTTATTGTAAGGTATCATCCAGGAACGCGCCCAGGACGTTGGTCTGCTGGTTCGCGTACACCGGAATATTCGTAAATTCCTCCTGAATGCCACAGGGAACACCATACTGTTTGCCGGCAATGTAGAAAGAGACGGTTGAGAGAATCTCGTTCGTGCCATCTGCCAGGATGTAGCAGAAGCCAGCGCGTGCGAAGGATTTCTCGGGGTCAATCTGGTCACCATCCTTGACTTCCACCAGGGCATCCCAAGGGGGCAGGTTGGCAGGAGTGTTCTGGACGAACTTTGGCTCGGAAAGCTCACCTGTCTTGAGGTCCAGTTTCGTGGGCGCATAGAAAAGAAGCTTAGTATTGGCTTTGTCAGCGTGGAAGCCTTTGACTCCGGCGGCGGTGGTATCGGCATAGGAAAGGCCGATGTTCAGCTGGGCAAAGGGACGTCGGAGTTCAACGACCTGGGAACTGCCGCCAATGGTGAAGTCCTGCAGCGTAGCGCAGAAACAGTCGCCGCGGTCCTGGTTGATCATTTTCGGGTAATCCACCAGAATCTCGGCATTCTCGTTTACGGAAATCGGATTATCATTCTGATCTCCGTTCTGAGCCCAGAAGCAAAGGGTATATTTTACCCCGTTGACCAGGTCTGCCTTTACGGTAGCGCTTCCATCCACCACGTCAAACGATTTGAAGAAGACATCCTGGTTCTCCAGGTTGAAAGCCCAGAACCACAACTGGTCAATCTGCGAGCCATCACCGATGGCCTTGGTGGGGACATCGGCGGGGATGGACACGTTGAAGGTAACAGTTTCGGTGGAGCCAGCCTCGGGTGCAGCTGCTTCGCGCTGACAGGCGACGGAAACAAGGATCATCAATCCGATAAGGAGTATGAACAGTTTCATATCGGATCCGGATTAGAAGTTAATGATAATTTCGCCGTCGAAGGACGGGTCGATGGAAATGCCAGAACTGACGCCGTTGGTCAGGAGCGCCCCCTTGATGGTGGTGTTCTTGCCCTGGCACAGCGGTACCTCTATATTATTAAGGCTGCTGATGTACTGGCCCTTGGCGTCGTAGAAGGACAGGGACACGATGACCGTGGTCTTGTCGGCGTTGGCGAAGACCCAGTCGGAGCCTACTTCCACGTTGCCGTCTTCCAGAAGGGTGGGTTCCACGTCGAAGGAAACGCCGGTGCGGGAATCCACAGGCTTGTCCGTGAACAGGTTATAGGTGCACGGCAGGAACTGCGGGTAAGTGACCTTTACGGAGAAGTCGCTCACGTCGAAATGATTCGAACCCTTGCTGGCGATGTTCTCGACGAATTGATCGCGGTCCGTGGCCACGAAGTTGAAGTGGGCGTTGGGACGGGCCAGCGTCACCTCCATCTCGTGCTGGGAACGGTTGGTCAGATATGAGGCCAGTTTCACGTCCTGGGCACCGTAGAAGGCATCCCGCCAGGGGCTGTTGCCGGTGTAACTGCCCGGAACCAGAGTCACTTCCTGGAAGGAAGATTCCGATTCCATGGCACCGGCCAGCAGGGGCGAGGTGTAGAAGGCTTCGCCTCCTTTGACGTAGTCCACCCAGGCCACTACCTTATAATTCATAGGCGCCACTTCCACCATATAGGAACGGTCCTGCATCTCGGGTTCCGTGAACAGGAAAACGTAATCCGGCTTGGTGTTGGGCGTTTCGGAAGCATAGCGGAACAGGGCCACCACATAGCGGGCCTCGTATTCTTCAGCCTTGGTTTCAAACGGAATTTCCTGGTACAGGGACAGGGCCTTGTCCAGGTTCAGTTTCAGCGTCAGTTCCACTACGGAGCCTCCGTCCGGACCTCCGTCCGTGGGCACTTCGTGGACTCGGCATCCTCCCGCCAGGAAGATGCAAGCCGCAAGGAATAGGAGCACTCGTCGTGTCATTTCTGCTTGGATTTAAAAGATGCGATACGATAAGTGACGGAGACGAAGGCCTGGTCGATTCCCCAATAGGTCTTTTGGTCTTCGCCGGCCAGACGGCCGTTTTGCACATTGTAGTAGATGTCGTAGTGCAGCGGGAGCACACCGGCGCCCAGGCCGCATTCCAACCCCCAGCGCGAGCTCTTTCCACCCAGGGGGAGCTTGTAACCGATACCAATGCCGCCGCCAAGGGCAGGGGTCTTCTGCGCGTAGTCCTGATAACGATAGTCGCCGTTCCAGGCCACGTTGTACCAGCCGAAGGTGGCGTGCGCGTTCAGGAACAGGCCCTGGCAGTCTTTGTCGAACCAGTAGCGGAGTTCCGGCTGCGTGGCCAGGGTGCGGAACTTGATGGTTTCGCTGAACCAGTTCCAGCCCGAATAGTAGATGGGCACGCTGATGGAGAAGTGAGGCAGCGGCTGTACTTCGACACCCAGGTTGGCAATCAGAGCCGGGAGGGCCAAGGCATTGATTTTCAGGAGGACACCGCGACGGGACAGGTGCTCCATCAAGGCAGGAGCGCTGTAGGAAGCATCCAGCGGGGCAAAGAGATTCTCGTCCACCACCACGGGCTCAACTTCGGCCTCATCGTAGCAGAGTTCCGGGAACTCCAGACCCTTCCAGGCCTCCCATACGATCACCAGCGAGGTGGTACGCATCTTGGGATAGATCTGATCCCACAGATACTTTCCAGCGGGGGTGCCCCGCAGGGTGTTCACGCTGGTCCGGTCCCCGGAGTCCAGTTTGGACAGGATCTGGTCCCGATAAGCCTGGGGCATCTTGCTGTCCGCCAGGACCAGGGTGCGCAGCATGTCCCAGTCGATGGCTTCGGTGGAACGAACTGCGCCCTCTTGGGCAATGGTGATTTTGCCCTCCAGGTAGTCCAGAATGGCCTGCTGACGGTTACGGGCCAGTTCTTCATTGAGGGAGAACGGGCCTTCGGGAGACGCACTGGATGTAATGAGAACACTTTCTACCACTACCTGGGCATCGGGATTAGACTGAGATTCACGGAACCGTTGAATAAAGTCCGAGATAGCTTTACCGTTTTGCTTGAAGGCAGGGTCGAAATTTGACTTGTTTACACGGAAGAAGACCCGAACAGAGTCTGTCCGTACCTGAGCAGAGGCCTCAGGATGCGGCGCTGCCAAGAACAGGAGGCCGCAGAATGCGGTTATCAGCACTACCCGTGCCCGATACAACCGCGTGGTTAGTTTATACAATACTGTGTGCACGGCGTGTAGTATTTGTACCCAAATTTACAAAACCGCTTGCACAATTCAAAAAAAGTTCACAACAAGGCAGAGCTAGCGCAGTAGAATTTTAATATACGCGCGCGAAATTTTCTTTGATTATCAAAGAATTAACCTGTTGATAACTTTCTGGAAAAATATTTTCGGGGGTCCACCGAATCGAAACCCTACGAAATACAAAAGAACCCCGGAGGTCCTCAGACCTTCGGGGTTCTCGAAGAACGGCGGCTACCTACTCTCCCAACTGGTGGGTCAGTACCATCGGCGATGGTGAGCTT
>CACYHZ010000046.1 GCA_902774345.1 uncultured Bacteroidia bacterium
CCAGGCACAGTCGATGGCAGCCGGATTTCCGCAGGAAACGGCTATTAGCAGCAGGGGGATGAGGAATCGTTTCATATACTTTTACAATGAGAAGGTTTGACCAAAACGTTCTTTGCAGATGGCGCGGACGGCTTCCAGCGAGGTGAAAGCGCCCGTTCCGCCGGCGGCGGTGGTATTCACGGCGCCGGTCAGGTTGCCGGTGATCTGGCAGATTTCCGGGCTCAGGCCCTTCACGAAGGCGCTCACGAAACCGGAATTGAAGCTGTCGCCGGCGCCGATGGCGTCCACCACGTTCTTGTTCAGGAAGGCCGGCAGCAATTTCCGGGAACCGTCCTTTTTCACCAGCAGGGAGCCCTTGGAGCCGCATTTCACGAGCATCATGCAGCCCAGGTAGGGGAGTACTTCGGCGATGGCCTCTTCCAGGCCAGTCTTGCCCGTGAGGGCGCACAGCTCTTTCTCATTGGGCATGAAGACCGTAATCTTGGGCAGGACGGAAGGATAGTCCAAGGCCCATTTCTCCATGGGGTCCCACTGGGTGTCCAGCGACACCGTGCAGCCTTTTTCCGCTGCTGCGTCCAGCACCTTGTGGATATCCCGGAGCAGGGCGCTCTGCATGAACAGGGACGAAAGGTGGATGTGCTGGGCCAGGTCGAAGACGCTCTTGTCAATCTGGTCGAAGCCCATCACGTCCATGGAGCCCTGATAGGTAAGGTTGGCGCGGTCTTCGCCGTAATTCATACAGATGGTGGCACCGGTGGGGATGTCCCCGCTGCCGATGAAGTGCGTGGCTACGCCCTTGGCTTCCAGGGAAGTCTTGACCAGTTCGCCGAAGGAATCCCGGCCCACCAGGCCCACGAAGCAGACGCGGCTGCCCAGGGCCGCCGCATTGGCGGCAAAAATGGCCGTGGAACTGCCCAGGGTCACGATCATATCCTTGCAGAATTTTTCTTTGCCGATTTCGGGTTCCGACTCGATCCCGTTAAGGATGATGTCCACATTCAGTTCGCCGATGGCCGCAATTTCGTATTTTTTCATGGATGGTAAAGTAGTTTTTGTTATCAATGCAGTTTGCTTTGCAAATATGCAAAAAATTATTCCAATTCCTTTCAAAAACTTTCATTTTGTTTCGAAATAGCTCGAAAAAAAGCATTTCACTTTGTTTCGTATAATTTTTTCTTTATCTTTGCATTGAAACTAAGACCAATTAAAATGGATATCTATGACTCCGCCCAAGGGCGTCGTTCTGCCATTCTACAGCTTTTGAAGGACGATTCTTCGGTAAATGTGAGCGAATTAAGCAAGCGTTTCGGTGTTTCGGAAGTAACCATCCGGAAGGACCTTCGTATCCTGAAAGAAAGGAAACTGCTGGTGCGGGTGCACGGAGGTGCCATCCTGGGCGCCTCGTCGGTGGCCGAGGAAGTGGAAGAGCGCCACGTGAATTTCAAGAAACTGGTGAACGCGCGCGAAAAGGAAGCCATCGGCCGGGCTGCCGCCCAGCATATCAAGGACGGCGACACCATCCTGGTGGATTCCGGCACTACGGCTCTGGAGGTGGTGAAGAACCTGCACCGCTTCAATGACATCACCATTATCACCAATTCCATCAACGCCATGCAGGAAGCGCTGAGATACAAGCGTTTCCGTGTGATTCTGTTGGGCGGAACAGTGCGGGAGTCCAGCCAGTCCATCGTAGGTCCCCTGGCCGAAAGCAACCTGAAGCTGTTCTACTGCGACAAGCTGTTCCTGGGCGTGGACAGCTTCTCCGTGGAGGACGGCCTTTCCACCCCCAGCGTGGAGGAAGCCAGCACCAACCAGGTGATGATTTCCCGGGCCAGGGAAGTGATCGCGGTCTTCGACTCCACCAAGGTGAACAAGCGTGCACTGGCCTTCATCACCAGCGTAGAGAAGCTGAATACCGTGATTACGGACAGCAATCTGCCGGCCAATGTGAAACGCCAGCTGATGGACAAGAAAATCAATGTAGAAACGGTAGTTTCGTAATTCGAAACACGTTGAAACCTTTTTGTGTAATTTTTAATTACCTAATAGTCAAGTAAATACTTTATATTTTTCGGGGTTTATGTTTCGATAGACCGAATTTTCAAAACCCAAATCGAAACATTTTGCTTTTTGTTTTATACATTTGCAAATAGATTAAAGGCAAATGACACAGAATTATAACACTTACACAGAGATCAAGCAGCAGCCCAGAGTCTGGCGCCAAACCTTAGACATGATGCGCGCACGTAAGGGCGAGATCCATGCTTTCACGCACAAGTACCTTTCGGAAGGGTACCAGATCGTGCTTACCGGTGCCGGTACCTCGGCCTATATCGGTGACGCCCTGGAGCCGGCGCTGTTTGCTACCGAGTTCCGTGGTGCGCATGCCATCGCCACCACCGACATCCTCACCAACCCCCAGATGTTTTTCGATGCTTCCAGCAAGGTGCTGCTGGTATCGTTCGCCCGTTCCGGCAACAGCCCCGAGAGCGTCGGTGCCATCAGGGCCGTGGAAAAGACGGCCGGCAAGGTGGCCCATATCTTCATCACCTGCAACAAGGACGGCCAGCTGGCCCAGCGGAAAGGGGAGAACATCCTTTGCCTCCTCCTTCCTCCGGAGACCAACGACCTGTCCCTGGCCATGACCAGCAGCTACTCCACTATGCTTCTCACCTGCTCGATGGTGGCCAACATAGGCCGCATCGACCAGGATGCCGCTCTCGTTGAGGAAGTGGCCGCCTGCGTGGAGAAGGCGATGGACCGCTACGAGGACGCCATCAAGGAGATGGCCGCCCGGAAATTCAACCGCGCCATCTTCCTGGGCTCCGGTCCGCTGAAGGGCGTGGCCGAAGAATGCCGCCTGAAACTGCAGGAACTCACCGACGGTGCCGTCATGTGTGCCTTCGACTCCTTCCTGGGTTTCCGTCACGGTCCCAAGGCCGTGGTCAAGGAAGACTCCCTGCTGGTGTATCTGGTTTCACCCAATCCGTCCGTGCGCCGCTATGAACTGGACCTGATCCGCCAGGTTAAGGCCAACAACCGTCTGGCAGGTACCCTGGTGGCCGGTTTCGCCAGACCCGAACTGGAAGCGGACGAATACGACACCTGCATCGAACTGGGCATCACGCCCTCTATGCCCGCCTGCTATGGCTGCGTCAGTTACGTGATCGTAGGCCAGCTCCTGGGCTTCTTCAAATCCATCGACTGTGGGCTCTGCCCCGACAGCCCTTCCATCTCCGGCAACATTTCCCGCGTAGTGGAGGGTGTAATCTTATACGACTGAGTTATGCCTAAGACAGAACAACTGTTGCACAAACTGGACAAGCTCCGCGAGACCACCGGCGTTCCGCGCACCATCTTCGCCGCCTGTCCCAATTCGCCTACCGTTATCCGAGCGTCCCTGCGCGCGGCCAAGCGCAACAATGCGCCCATCTATTTTGCGGCCACGCTGAATCAGATCGACTGCGACGGCGGTTACACCGGCATGACGCAGGAAGATTTCGTACGCACTGTCCGCTTCGAGACCGAACGGGTGAATTTCACCGGTGATGTCATCATCGCCATCGACCACGGCGGCCCCTGGCTCAAGGACAAGCAGCGTACGGAGAAATGGAGCGTGAAAGACGCCATGGACGGCGTGAAGAAGTCCTTCGAGGCTGCCGTCCTGGCCGGTTATGACCTCATTCACGTGGATCCTACCGTAGATATCAACGTCCCCAAGGGGGAAATCATCGACATTCACGTCGTCGCCGCCCGCACCGTGGAACTCATCGACCACGTGGAGCGTTTCCGCAAGGCGCACGGCCTGGCCCCCATCTCCTACGAGGTGGGCACCGAGGAAGTGCACGGCGGACTGGCCGACGAATCTACTTTCGACACTTTCATCAGTGAACTTAAAAAAGGGTTAATGGTTGTAGGACTGGCCGATGTCTGGCCGTGCTTCATCGTCGGAAAGGTGGGTACCGACCTGGATACCACCATCTTCGACGGGGAAGTGGCCCGCCGGCTCACGTCCAAGGTACGTCCTCTGGGTAGCTACATCAAGGGGCATTACACCGACGATGTAGCTAACCCCGAGGAGTATCCGCTTTGCGGTATGGGTGCCGCCAACGTAGGTCCCGAGTTCACGATGAGCGAATACCGCGCCCTGTGCGAGCTGGAGCAGCTGGAGAAGAAACACCACGCCGAAGGCCGCGTGGCCGTGCTTTCCCACATGCGGGAGGTCCTGCTGGAGGAAGTCCACGACAGCCACCGCTGGGAAAAATGGCTGCACGAGGACGAGAAGGGTAAGGAACTGGCTCAGCTGACGCCGGAGCGTCAGGATTGGATTGTGGCTACTTGCTGCCGCTATATCTGGCAGCAGCCCCGCACCCTGGCCGCACGCGGTTTCCTTTACGCTAATCTGCAGCGCCTGGGCATTGATGCTGAAGAAATTGTCCTGGGCCGCATTGAACGCGACATGGACAAGTATTTCCGCGCGTTCAATCTTATAGGCGTAAACGACTTGTTATAAGAAACAAAATTTATTATTTTTGCATCTTAGTATAAATAACCAATTGGTCTAACCATGAGAAAAATCTATTCCTACCTGCTTGCAGTTGTCGCGGCCCTCGCGCTCGCCCTTCCTGCAGCGGCCCAGAAGATTTCCATTTCTGGCCAGGTCCTGGATGCCTCTGACGGTCAGCCGCTCATCGGCGCTGGCGTCATGCTTTCCACTGGTGGCGGTACTGTCACCGATTACGAAGGTAAGTACGTGATTCAGGCTCCCAAGGATGCCGTGATTACGTTCAGCTCCCTGGGTTATATGGAAGTATCCGAACCCATCAACGGCCGTACGGTCATCAATGTAAGCCTTTCTCCGGACACCGAATCCCTGGAAGAGGTTGTGGTCCTGGGTTATACCGCCCAGAAGAAAGCCGAACTCTCCAGCTCCGTCGTTACCATGAGCGGTGAAAAACTCCGCGACGTCGCCACCAACGACGTAGGTAACATGCTGCAGGGTAAGGTCGCCGGTGTGGTGGTTATGAACGGTTCCGGCCGTCCCGGTGAAAGCGCCGACATCCGCATCCGCGGTACCGGTTCCATCACCGCTGGCGCAGGCCCCCTGTACGTCGTTGACGGCGTGGCCGGCGGCAGTTTCAACCCTAACGATATCGAAACCATCACCGTCCTGAAGGATGCTTCTGCCACCGCCCTGTACGGTGCTGCCGCTTCCGGCGGTGTTATCGTCGTCACCACCAAGAGCGGTCAGCAGGACAAGACCAGCGTGGAATTGAAGGCCAGCGGCGGTATCAAGCGCGCCCTGATGGGACGTTTCCACCCGATGAGGTCGGCCGAACTCTATGCCTTCACCGAGTCCATGACCAATCCCGACGCCTTCCAGGCCAACTACCCTACATCCCTGCTGGACCAGGACTTCGACTGGCTGGCCAATTGCTTCAAGACCGGTGTTGTGCAGAATTACTATGCATCCGTTTCCGGTAAGGCAGGCCGCGTGAGCTACTTCGTCAGCGCCGACCATTATAATGAAAAGGGTACCGCCGTGAACACCAGCTTCCGCAAGACTTCCGGCCGCCTGAACCTGTCGGCTCCTATCACGGACCGCTTCAGCATCACCCTGCGCCTGAACTATGCCAAGTCCCACGACCGCACCGAGTCTTCCTATCGTCTGGTAGAATATTCCTACTATGCCATGCCTTGGGATATCCCCTATGTGATGGATGAAAACGGAAACTACACCAGCGAGTACGTGTTCATGAAGGACAATATCCGTCCCGACAATGGCCAGAAGTGGTGGACCCAGAACCCGTCCAACATCCTGCACTCCGAGCAGTACAACTACGGACGCGGCTGGGGCGACAGCCTCACCGGTGACCTCCAGCTGGTCTGGAACGTAACCGATTGGCTCACCCTCACTTCCATGAACCGCTACGACACCTCCAACTCTTTCTGGGAGGGATATACGGATCCCCGCACCTACGACGGTGCCACCACCGGCGGTTACCTGAGCAACAGCAATTCCGAGTGGAACGGCTGGGGCACCACGAACCTGGCCAAGTTCCACCACACCTTTGCTGGCGCTCACGACGTGAACGGCATCATCGGCTGGGAATTCGGCGAGGGCTACTCCCGCAGCCTGTCCGGTTCCGGTGACAACATCCCGCAGGGTCAGCGCGCCCTTGACAACACCGCCAACTGGATTGCCGGCGGCTACGATTACAGGACCCGCGCATGGGCACTCCTGGCACAGGCTCAGTATTCCTACCTGGGCAAGTATGTGGTCACTGCTTCCGTCCGCTACGACGAAAGCTCCAAGTTCGGTCCCAAGAACCGCGGCGGTGTATTCCCCGGTGCTTCCGCAGCCTGGATTATGTCCCGTGAAGGTTTCCTGGAAGGGAACAAGACCCTCACCTTCATGAAGATCCGCGCCGGTTACGGTAAGACTGGTAACGACAACATCCCCAACTTCGCCTATCAGGAGACCTACAGCATGAGCGGCCAGTACAACGGCTCCAAGGCCGGTACCCTGGAGCGTATGGCCAACCCTTACCTGGGATGGGAAGAGGCCTACATGGCCAGCCTGGGTGTCGATGCCACCTTCGTGAACAACTGGAACATCACCCTGGATCTGTACCATACCATCAACAGCAAGATTCTGCTGGAATCCCCGATGCCTCCGTCCTCCGGCTTCTTCGCCGTGATGGATAACGTGGGTAAGGTTCGCAATATGGGTGCCGAACTGGCTTTCGATGGCGCCATCTTCAACAAGAAGGACTTCGGCTGGGACATCGGCTTCAATATGGGCTTCAACCACAACCGCGTGATGGAACTGCCTGATCATGAGGATATCGTGATGACCCGCGGCGAAGTGAACCAACTTATCAGCGAAGGCAAGGATATCTATTCCTGGTATATGCCCAAGTGGGCTGGCGTGAATTCCGAGACCGGTCTTCCCCAGTGGGAGAAGATCAATGCGGACGGCTCTGTGGACATCGTGAACAAGTGGGAAGATGCCACCAATCAGGTTGTCGGTTCCGCATCCCCTTGGTTCAGCGGCGGTGTCAATACGGCTCTGCGCTGGAAAGGCTTCACCCTGAGCGCCAACGGCAGCTTCGTCGTCGGTAACAAGATTTACAACAAGATCCGCGAGTCCATGGACCATGACGGCGCCTATATCGGCATGAACCTGATGTCCATCAACAACGGACTGGGCTGGAGCCGTTGGCAGCAGCCCGGCGACATCGCCACCCATCCGGCACCCGCCAGTGGCCGTAAGGACGGCGCCGAAAAGACTTCGTCCCGCTTCCTGGAGGATGGCAGTTTCTTCCGTCTCAGGAACGTGACTCTGGCATATAATTTGCCGCAGACCGCCCTCAAGAAAATGAAGATGTCCGACTTCCGCGTCTATGTATCCGCTGACAATGTCCTCACCCTTACCCGCTTCTCCGGTATGGATCCCGAGGTCCGCCTGGACGCTGATACCTATCATCACGCAGGTATGTATTCCCAGAATTATCCTATCCCTATGACGATTACTCTGGGTATTGACGTCAAATTCTAAACAAGATGGCCATTATGAAAAAGTTATTTATCATCGTACTTGCCGCTCTGGCACTGGCCTCCTGCAAAATGGACCTGTACTCGTCAAATGCAATGACGGGAGAGCAGCTGGCCCAAAACCCGGACGCTCCTTTCTATACCACCGACGGTATCTACACCTACTTCCAGGACAAGATTGCCTATAAAGGCCAGTCCGGTGGAGAAAGCGGCAACTATTATATTCGTCACTATTTCCAGATGGCGGAACTCCGCGGAGACAATGTAACCGTTTCCGGTATTACCGAAGACCCGTTCATCAATCCCTACCGTTATACCGATGACAATACGGCCAAGAATATCTACTATACATGGTGGATGGCCTACAAGATCATCAACGCCGCCAACTCCAACCTGGAGTATATTCCGGAAACCTCGGATGTGTTCTGCCACCTCATCGGTGAGAACTACTTCTTCCGCGCCCTGTGCCACTTCCATATGGTTACGCTCTTCGCCATGCCTTATGCCGACGGCCGTGACAATTTGGGTGTTCCGCTGCGCCTGAGCACGGATACCTTCGGCGCCACTACCCGTGCCACCGTGGGCGAGGTGTACGACTCCGTGGTGAAAGACCTGATCAAGGCCAAGGAGTATCTGGCCAAGGGCGAAGCCCAGCGTATTACCGGCAACACCAAGGCCTATGTGTCCCTGGATGCCGCCCGCGCCCTGCTTTCTCGCGTCTATCTGTACATGGGCGAGAACGAGAAGTGCATCGAGGAGTGCAACGAGCTCATGGACCATGCTTCCACCGCCGTTACCAGCGGCTACGACTACGCCGACTATCCCACCCACACCTATGACCATCCGGAGACCATCTGGTGCATCCGCCTGGATCCCACCTTCGAGTGGGCCGTGGACCACGGCGAGGCTTCCATCGCCTCCATGTACATCAAGGACGGTATCGGCTGGGGTGAGCACTACTGGAGCGAGTACCTGATCGACCTGTTCCGCCGTTATCCGGAGGACAAGCGCTTCAAGGCCTATTTCCGCATGATGGATCCCCGTCCTCAGAAGGAAGTGGAGAAGGCTGGTGAGGAATACAAACCCATGAAGAATTACGACGAGATGATGGCTGCCCTGCCTACAACGCTGTCCGTAGTTTATCCCGTTCCCGGTCCCTCCGGTGATTTCTGCACGGGTGCCGTGTGCATCGCCGCCAAGGCTAACGAAGATGGTTCCGTGAACTTCCAGTCCCAGGGCGAAAAGATTGGTTCCTATACCGATCCTGCCGGTAAGGAAGTCCCCATCTTCAAATACTATGACCACGTTGCCAAGCCCAAACTTGAGAACGGTCAGCTTATCTATTACGTGGAGAATTCCGACGACAAATTCCCGGGCAGGGAGATTGACGGTGTCAAGCGTGTCTGGGTGCGTCCCGGACCGGACCACGCCACCCCTGGCAAGAAGACCAACCCCGAGACCGGTGAAAAGTACGAAGAGCCCCAGTCCGATGCTGACGCCCGCTATAAGGCTGCTATCGGCCGTACGGACAACGGTGGTTTCTATATGCGCTACTACAACACCAAGTTCAGCTACCAGGACGGCAAGCCGATGATGACTTCTCCCGTGTTCCTGCGCTGGGGTGAGGTGGTGCTGAACCGCGCCGAAGCTTATGCCAAGCTGAATCAGGATGCCAATGCCCTGGCCGATGTGAACACCATCCGCCGCCGTGCCGGTATCGCTGAACTCAGCAGCGGCGACGTTGCATCGCTCGGTTATGCCAATATGCTGGACTGCGTGCTGGACGAGCGCCGGATGGAGCTCTGCTTCGAAGGCCACCGCTTCTTCGACGTGTTCCGCAACCGCAAGCCTCTGGACCGCCGTTATGTCGGTTATCACACCTGGGAAATCATCCAGCCCGGCGACCTCCGCATCGCCCTGCTTATCTCCCAGGATGAAATCAACGCTTCCGGTATCCCGCAGAACCCCAGATAGTGAAAATCCATTTTATTAACCCTAATAATCAAAGTTTATGAAAAAAGTTTTAGCACTGTTGGCAATTGCCACGATGGGTCTCGTTGCTTGCAACAAGCAGCCCACTCCCGCTCCTACTCCCACCACTGCAACTATCACTGCATCTGACGTGACCGTTGAAGTGGGCAAGACCGTCCAGGTCAACGCTACCACCAACTCCACCGCCCCGATCAGCTTCATCGTGGATGATTCCGGCACCTATACCGTGTCTGACGCCGGAGTGGTGACTGGTGTGAAGGCCGGCAACGGTTCTATTCTCCTG
>CACYHZ010000047.1 GCA_902774345.1 uncultured Bacteroidia bacterium
GTCCAGTTCGACGCCCTCGGCGGCAGCGCCCAGCTGAGCGTCGTGGCCCAGTCGGCCGTGACCGCTTCGGTCGCCGGCGAATGGCTTAGCGTTGTGGTCGAAGGCCAGAGCGTGAGCGTTACCGCCGTGGCCAACCCCAGCATCGAAAGCCGCTATGCCACCCTGAAGCTGGATGCCGATGGAAAATCCCGCAACGTGCAGGTGATCCAGTTCGGTTTCAACAGCAAATACATCTGGGACGATTCTTACAGCTTCTCCGCTGATGGCGGTAGCCTGGAGCTTCCGTACCTGGATACCGGCACTCCTGCCCGCGTGAAAGTGTCCGTGGATTGGATTTCCTGCGCTGCCGAGAACGGTGTTTTCACCATTACGGTGGACGAGAACCCTGAAACGACAGCCCGCGAAGGCCTGATCGAATGCGCATTCGGCACCGATGTCCGGAACATCACCATCCTCCAGGCCAAGAGCAGCGGCGGTTCCGGTGACGATCCGCTGCGTTTCAGCGAAGACTTCGAGGATGTTTCCACCCTGAGCGACTGGACCCTCTACGATGTGGACGGGGACGAGTATTGCTGGTCCTATTCCAATCAGCTGACCGCCCACTCCGGTTCGGGTCTGCTGTTCAGCCAGTCCTACATCAACGATGAAGGTGCGCTGACTCCGGATAACTGGGTGTTCACCCCGGCCATCAAGTTCACCAGCGACAACTACCTCAGCTTCTGGGTGACGGCTCAGGACAAGACCTATGTCGAAGAGCACTATGCCGTATATATTACCAGCGCTCTTCCCACCGACGAGCCCAATCCGTCATCCATGACCACCCTGATGGAAACGACCTTCCCTGACGGCGACCCTGCAGCCCAGGAAACGATTGAAGAACATGAGTATCAGCAGTTCGTCATCAAGATTCCTACGGACTTCGCCAACAAGACCGGTTACATCGCTTTCCGTCACTTTGACTGCACCGATATGTTCTATCTGAATCTGGACGATGTGATGGTGACCAAGGGCAAGCCTTCAGCTTCCGCTGTGTTCGCTGCCCCCGCATGCGCCACCACGGCTCCGGATGCAAAGAGAAAATAGTTGAAAAGATTCTTTTGGATAGGCGCCCTGTTCGCCTGTGTGCTCTCCTGCACACGTGAATTGCCCGAAATCGTGTCCGTTCCCGCCGCTCCGGCGGGGCCGGACACGGTGGCGGAAATGCCCCCTGCCCAGCTGGAAGCCTTGTGCTATCAGCCGGGTATGGCGCTTCTGTACCTGAGCGAGGACGTGACGGCCTCCTTGGAAGCGGACGCGTCTCCGGATGCGTTCCTGACCAAAGCCTCCGCCGGGGCGTTTGCCCAGGTGGAGAAACTGGGCATCACCCGTATGACGCGTCTGTTCCCCGACGCCGGTGAGTACGAACCCCGTACCCGCCGCGAGGGTCTGCACCGCTGGTGGGTAGTGGAATTCGACAAAAACTACTCCCTGACGGAAGCCGGAAAGGCCCTGCTGTCCGTGGAGGGCGTGGAATATGTGGAAAAGAGCCGCAAGGTCAAAAGCACCGCCTACCCCTTCAACGACCCCTACTGGAAGAACGACGACATGTGGGGGATGAACAACGTGGACCATCCGGGCTACGACGTGAACTGCGTCCCCGTGTGGAAGCAGTACACCACCGGCAATCCCAACGTGGTGGTGGCCGTGGTGGATGGCGGCATCCAGCTGGACCATCCGGACCTGAAGGCCAACGTGGCCGCCTCCGGGCACTATAATTACGTCCAGGGCAATACGAGCATTACCCAGCACAAGCACGGCACGCACGTGGCCGGCACCATCGCCGCGGTGAACAACAACGGCACCGGTGTCACGGGCATTGCCGGCGGAGATTATGCCGCAGGCAAGAAAGGCGTGAAACTGCTGTCCCTGCAGGTGTTCGAGACCCGCATGGACGGGGAGTATTCGGCCCACAGTTTCGTGACGGCCCTGAAAGAGGCGGCCGACCGCGGTGCCGTCATTTCCCAGAACAGCTGGGGCTACAACTTCGACTTTAACGAAGACGGCTACATCTCCGGCTATGAGCTGGATTACGCCCGCCAGGCCCACGAGAATCCCGAACGCTCCTTCATTCAGGCGGTGGACTATTTCAACCGCTATGCCGGTTGCGACAACAACGGCAACCAGAAGCCCAATTCGCCCATGAAGGGCGGTGTGGTGGTTTTTGCCGCCGGCAACGACAACATTCCCTACGGTGCGCCGGGTAACTACGAAGGTTGTATCGCCGTAGGCGCCATTGCGCCGAACGGCAACCGGACCTCGTTCTCCTGCTATGGCGACTGGGTGGACATCTGCGCCCCTGGCTATGAGATAAACAGCACCTGCACCAACAACTCGTACCAGCGTTATTCCGGCACGTCCATGGCCTGCCCGCACGTGAGCGGCGTGGCAGCCCTGGTGGCCTCCTATTACGGCGGCACCGACTTTACGGCCGAAGAACTCCGCGTCCGTCTGCTGGGCGGGGCCAAGGCCATCGGCGCCACCACCGGCAACAAGCCCATCGGCCCGCTGGTGGATGCCTTGAATGCCATCCAGATGAATGCCGATGTGGAAATTCCCCAGCCTGTGGACGATTATACTGTCACTCGCGCGGGACACAACCTCCGCTTCGACTTTGCCGTGAACGGCGCCTTTGGCTACACGGCCGTGGCGGCCAAGACACCGGATGCCCTGCAGAATTTGGATTATCTGCATCCTTCCCCGGGCGTGATTTACGTGAACCGGGAGGCGCCCCTGCAGGCCGAGCCCGGAACGCCGCTATCCATCCTGATGAACGGTCTGGAGGCCGATACGCGCTATTACGTGACCATGCTGGCCTACAACTTCAACCGCCAGTTCTCCGATCCGGCTCCGGTGAAGAGCGAGGTCACGGGCGGGAACCTGCCGCCCCAGGTGGATATGTCTGCGGCCGGCGGCGTGTTCCAGTTCCGCCACTATCAGCAGGTGGACCATCCGTTCGTCTTTTCGGACCCCGACGGCGATGAATTTACGGTGGAATTCAAGACCGACGGCCGGGCTCAGCTGACCTCGACCGACGGCTCGCAGAGCATCCTGCATTTCCGCCTGCTTTGCCCCGCCGTACAGGCCCCGGCATCGTTCCAGGCCAAGATTACGGTCACCGATGAACTGGGTGCCCGGACGGAACAGTCCTTCCAGTATTCGGTCCTGGCCAATGTGCCGCCGGTACAGATTCAGGACTTTCCGCTGGCCGTCCTTCGGGAAGTGGGCGCCACTCTCCGATGGGAGCTGGATCCCTACTTCCAGGACGAGGACGGGGAGCCGCTGAGCTACCGCGCCGTATCCTTCGACACGGATGTGGCCGACGTTTCCATCCTGGACAACCATATTCTGGAAATCAAGGCCGTGGGACGCGGCACCTGCAAGGTGAACGTCATGGCGTCTGATTCGGACGCCGCCTCCGTGCTGGCTACCATCCAGGTGCTGGTGCGTCTTTCCTCCGACGGTGAGGTATTCCTGCAGACGGATCAGTTCCGCGAAGAAGGCCTGATTACCGTCATTACCGGCGAAGAGCCGCAGGATACCCGCGTCCGCATCTTCTCGTCTTCCGGCAGCCTGGTCTATGAAACGGCCGGTGTCTATAGTGCCCTGACCCCGCTGACGCTGGATCTGAGTGCCCTTTCGCCGGGCGTCTATGCCATCGAGGTGGACTACGGTGGCCAAACCTATACCTTCACCCTTCTGAAACGATGATCAGGAAATCCTTCATAACGCTGGCGGCCCTGCTGGTCGCCGCCGTGGCAGGGGCGCAGGAAGTGGTTCCGGCCAACGAGAGTTTCCCCCTGCTGGTGACCCCGCGTGATGCAGCCCTTGCCGGCATGGCAGGTGCCGGTGACGCTTCCACGTCCGGGAGCCAGGCCTATGCCGCCTTCTCCAATCCCGCCACCCTGCCGCTGGCCCCGTACAAACTGAGCGCCGGCCTTTCCTATGCCCGCTGGGCACCTGCCCGGGAGCTGAGCCTGTCCCATAACATGGGCGGGGCCGTCGCTGCCCGTTTCGGCCGCGTTGGCATCAGTGCCGGAGCTTTCTACCAGGCCCACCCGGCCCTGGATCTGGGGGACGACGGTACTTATGCCCGAAAAGACCTTTTAGTGGCCGCAGGAGCGGGAATCCTGCTGTCCCAGCACTTCTCCCTGGGGCTGGCCGTCCGCTATGCCCAGGAGCGCCTCATGGCTGATTATAAGCTGTCGACCGTGGCCTTCACCGGGATGCTGCAGTATCAGTGGAATGCCCTGAACGTGGCGGCGGGCGTTGCCAACCTGGGCGCCGGAGCCAAGTCCGAAAACGGCACGGTATCGCCCCTCCCCGCTTCGGCCCGTCTGGCGGTGGATTATGCCTTGCCGCTGGGTCCCGGCAGTTTGGAACTGGCCCTGGACGGGGACTATTACTTTATCGGAAAACTGTCCGTTGCGGGCGGCGTGAGCTATGATTTCAAGCGCATCGCCTTCCTGCGGGCCGGTTATCGCTATGCCGCTCCGGCGGCAGCCTTGCCTTCGTATCTTTCCCTGGGCGCCGGCGTCCGTTATCGGGGCATCCACGCCGATGTAACCTGGCTCACGGCTTCTCCTTCCCTTGCCAACACCCTCCTCGTGGGCATCGGCATCGATCTTTGACGGACCTAAACTATGAAAAAACTCCTAGGCCTATTCTTCTTTGCGCTACTCTCCACTGCCCTCTTTGGCCAGGGGGGCAGTGAGGCGCTTGGATTTACGCTGCTGGACCGGAATCCCCGGACCACGGCCCTGGCCGGTGCCGGCGCTGCGTCCCTTTCGCAGAGCTGCTATTCCGCCTTCTCCGCTGCGGCAACCCTGCCGTTCCAGCCGGGCATGTGGTCTGCAGGCGTGAATTTCCAGTCCTGGGCCCCCTCCAACCCGGCCGATAAACAAACCAACGTGGCCCTGGGCGCCACTTTCCACAAGGGCGGCTTCGGCGTAGCCCTGGGCGGGGCCATCCAAAGCGCCGTCCCGGATGGGGATTTTACGCCGGTCGATGTGGTGGGGAGCCTGGGCCTTTCGTATGGCGTGCTGGATGCCGTGAGTTTCGGCGCCAATCTGCGCTACGCCATGCAGAGCCTGGCCCCCGAAGCGAAGCTAAGGGGCTTCAGTGCCGATATTTCCATTCTGGGAAAACCCGTGAAGGGACTGTCGCTGTTGGTTTCCGTGGCCCAGTTGGGCCCGAAGGTAAAGGGCTCTGGCTCAGACAGCTATCCGCAGCCCACCCATGAGCTTTTCGCCCTGGCTTATTCCTTCTCCCTGGCACAGGACCATACGCTGGAACTGGTAGCCGATCAGCGCTACTTTTTCGCCAGCAAGGGCCTCAGCGTTGGGGCCGGCCTCGAGTATGCCTTCCGCCAGCTGGCCTTTGCCCGCGTGGGCTATCGCTACAGCAATGCAAGCGCTACCCTGCCCACCCATCTTTCGCTGGGCTTGGGCCTTCGGATCAAGGGCTTTGCGTTGGATGTCCACTACCTGACGGCATCGGCCTATCTGGCCAATACCTGGGGGTTGGGCCTTAGTTATTCGATGTAGCGAGGCAACTGTCCATCAGGGCCGCCAGGGCATCTTTGTCCAGATGCTGGCCGATAAACACGATCTTCTGCATCCGGTCTCCGTACACGGGATCCCAGTCCCGGCGCAGGTTGCGGTCCCGCTCCATCATATCCTGCAACTCATCTTCCGGCATGGTGGCGAACCACAGTCCGGCGTCGCGCAGGTTCTTCTGGCGTCCGGCCTGTTCAAAGAGGTAGCACTTGTCGGGATCGTTGGAGAAATAGCACATTCCCTTTGCCCGGATAATGTTGGAGGGCCATTTGGTGGCCACCATGTGGTCGAACTTGTTCAGGTCCAGGGCCGGACGGCGCGTATAGACGAAGGTGTCGATTCCGTATTCCAGGGCTTCGCCTTCGGCCTCTTCCTCCTCGTCTTCACCCTCGATGGCGGCAATCCAGGCGGCTGATGTGGCCACTTCGTCAAAGCGGAACATGCCCGTGTAGATGAGTTCGTCCAGGTCCACGTCCCCGTAATTGCATTCCAGCACCTTGGCGCCGGGGTTGATGCTCTTGACGATGCCTTTCAGCTTGCCCAGCTCGTCGGGCGTGATTTCGGAGGCCTTGTTCAGCAGCACGATGTTGCAGAACTCCAGCTGTTCAATGACCAGCTGTTCCAGGTCGTCTTCGCCAATGCCTTCGCGTTGCAGGGCGTCTCCGCTGCCGAATTCATCCTTCATCCGCAGGGAATCCACCACCGTGACGATGCAGTCCACATAGGGAATGCCCGCCTGGACGAACTGCGGTCCCAGGGCCGGCATGGTGCTGATGGTCTGGGCAATGGGCGCGGGCTCGCAGATGCCGCTGGCTTCGATCACGATATAGTCGAAGCGCCGGGCCGAAATCAGCTCTCCCAGCTGGGCCACCAGGTCCATCTTCAGAGTGCAGCAGATGCACCCGTTCTGCAGGGCCACCAGGCTGTCGTCGGTGCCGCCCACCACGCCGCCTTTCTCGATCAGGCTGGCGTCGATATTCACTTCGCCGATATCGTTCACAATCACGGCGAACTTGATTCCCTTACGGTTTTGCAGGATGCGGTTCAGCAGGGTGGTCTTACCGCTTCCCAGATATCCGGTCAGCAGAAGGACCGGCACTTGCTGTCTGTTCAGTTGAATTTCCATACGTATGTTGGCCGATGTTTTTCGGCGGTACAAAGATACAAAATAAATAGAAAAGACGGTCCGTGCTTCTCAGCAAGGACCGCCCATCATTCTAACCTAAAAAACTTAACCTATTAAAAAAACTATTCGTCTTTCTATACTGCCAATTCCATGCCAAAACGACTGATGTGACAGAATAAACTTCCTATGTCCCCGAAACGTCGCTTCGCGACCCCTCCCACCGCAGGCGGTGGGCCCCTCCCTCTTATGGAGCCGAGGGTGGCTACAGTTTCGGGGACATAGGAAGTTTATTCTGCCGCCTTTTCGTTCAGCTCCTTGTTGGGACGGATGGAAATGATGCGGACATCCTGCAAGGGGCGGTCCAGGGGATCGGTTTTCACGCCGGCAATCCGGTCCGTCCAGGTGCAGGCAGGCATCGGGATTCTGGACAATATAGAACTGGGAACCGGACGATTCCTTGAAGGGATTGGCGACGTCGCCGCGGCGGGCGGCTGCCAGGGCGCCCTTCTTGTGCCGGTGCAGCGGAACGCCACTCTCGTCGCGCATTTCGGCAGGAATGGTATAGCTGGGACCGCCCTGTCCGTACAGGTCCACCTTGGCGGTGTCGCGGGTGAACGGATCGCCGCCCTGGATCATGAAGCCGTTGATGACCCGGTGAAACAGCAGGCCGTCATAATAGCCGGAAAGGGCCAGTTTCTTGAAATTGTCCCGATGGCGGGGCGTGTCCTTGTACAATTTGACGCGGATGGTTCCCTTGGACGTGACAATATCAAAGATGGGCTCTTCGGGAAGGTCCCTGGCGGCCTTCGCCACGGCTGCGGTATCCTTGGGTTCGATGGTCTCGATCACGGTTTCTTCCAGGACCTCTCCCTCCTGGGCGGTCTTGCTGCGCCCCTTGCAGCCGGCCAGTAGGGCCAGTGCGAGCATCAGGTAGGCAAACTTCTTCATAAGCGTTCTTAAGTTTTCGGCAAAAATAGTTATTTTTGTGTTTACTATGGCAAATCCGTTGAAACAATTGGCAGGGGAGACCGCGATCTACGGTTTCAGCTCCATCCTGGCCCGGGTACTGAACTTCCTCTTCGTTCCCATCTACACCCGTATGCTCACGCAGGTGCAGTACGGGGTGGTCACCGAATTCATGGCCTACATCGCCATCCTGCAGGTGGTGCTGGTACTGGGCCTGGAAACCGGTTGCTTCCGTTTTGCCAACAAGGAAGGGGAGGACCCCCGCCGGGTCTATAGCGGGGCGCTGCTGACGGTCTTCGGCCTCAATCTGGCCTTCCTGGCGGCCATGGTGGCCTTTTCCGATCCCATTTCGGCCGCCCTGGGCTATGCCGGGTACCGCAACCTGATCATCTATGTGGCGGCCATCCTGTTCTGCGACAGCATCACCGCCATCCTCTTCGCGAAACTCCGGCAGGAGCACAAGGCCGTGAAGTTCGCCGTCCTCAAGACCGTGAAGATCCTGACCGAAACCGGCGCCAACCTGCTGCTCTTCTTCGTGTATCCGGCCCATCCCTTCCTGGGGAAACTCATTTCCCCCATGCCGGATTTCACCTATCCGATCTTTGCCATATTCCTCAGCTGCGTGCTGTGCCTGCTGCTGTTCATTCCGGACATCCTGCGCCTGAGGCTGGTATGGGATTCCGGTGTGGTCAAGCGGATGCTCGTGTACTCGCTGCCCCTCATGGTAGCGGCCCTGCCGGGGGTGGCCAACGACTTCCTGGACCGGGTGCTGTTCCGTTATTTCGACACCTCCTCCGAGGCCTGGCGCGCCTCCCTGGGCGTGTACCAGGCGGCCGTGAAACTCGCGGTGATCATGAACCTCTTCATCCAGATGTTCCGCTATGCGGCCGAGCCCTTCTTCTTCCAACGCGCGAGAGACAAAGGCTCCAAGGGGCTCTATGCCGTGGTGATGGAGTACTTTACCGCCTTCTGCGGCCTGGTGTTCCTGGGGGTCGTGGGCTATATCGACATCATCTCCCTCTTCCTGGGACGTGATTTCCGCATCGGCATTGGCGTAGTGCCCGTGATGCTCCTGAGCTATATGCTCCTGGGAATGCTCTTTAACGTGTCCATGTGGTACAAGTTGTCCGGGAAAACCAATATGGCCATTTGGATCACCCTGGCCGGCCTGGTGGTGACCACCGTGGTGAACGTGCTGTTCATGCCCCGCTTCTCCTACTGGGCATCGGCCTTCGGCCACCTGGCCAGCTACCTGGTGATGTTCATCCTGAGCGCCTGGCTGGGAGCAAAACACTATCCCATCCCGTATAAATGGGGCCGCATCCTGGCCTTCTTCGGCTTTATGGGCGTGGCCTATCTGGGCATCCTTTTCGTTACCGGCCTTCCGGCTGTCTGGATGCGCCTAAGCGTGAACACCGTCATCATCCTGGCCTACGGCGGCGCCTCCTGGATGCTCCTGCGCGCCCGTCCTATCCCCACAGGTGGAGACGCTTGCAATCAGCCTATTAAATGATTATATTTGCGTAATGTATTTAAACACTATGAAAAAAATAACCATTCTCCTTTCCGCACTGGCTGTGCTGGCCTGCGCCAAGCCCCAGCCGCAAGCGTTCCATGTGATTCCCATGCCCGCCGAGCTTTCCATTAACGAAGGCTTCTTCCCCGTGAAGGGCGCCGCGGTGGCCATCGACGAGAATATCGACGAGGCTTCCAAGGCTGCTGTCCAGCGTTTCGTGACCGCCCTTGAAACGGCCACCGGCGCTTCCTGCAAGCAGGGCGATGGCGGCTTCCGCATCATCCTCAATCCCAACCTCGCGGCCGAGCAGTATTCCATCGACATCCGCCCGGACGGCGTGAACGTGGAAGCATCGGCCCTGAACGGCTTCGTCTATGCCTGCGAAACCCTGAAGCAGATGCTGCCGCCGGCCATTTACGGCAGTCAGAAAGCCAAGGCCGACTGGGTGCTGCCCTGCGCAAGCATCCTGGACCAGCCCCGCTTCGGCTATCGCGGTATGCACCTGGATCCCTGCCGTCACTTCTGGTCCATCGAGGAAACCAAGAAGTACCTGGATGTGATGACGGCCTATAAGCTGAACCGTTTCCACTGGCACCTGACCGAAGACCAGGGCTGGCGCATGGAGGTGAAGAAGTACCCGAAGCTCACCGAAATCGGTGCCTGGCGCAACGGAACCTGCATCGGCAAGGACTGGAGCTCCAACGACGGTATCCGTCACGGCGGTTTCTATACGCAGGATGAGATGCGCGAAATCGTGGCCTATGCTGCTGAAAGGGGCATCACCGTGATTCCGGAAATCGACCTTCCCGGCCATATGATCGCCGCCCTGGCCTCCTATCCCGAACTGGGCTGCACCGGCGGTCCCTATGAGGTCTGGACGCGCTGGGGTGTAGCCTCCGATATCCTCTGCGCCGGCAATGAGCAGGTCTATACTTTCCTGGAGGACGTGCTTACCGAACTGATGGACATCTTCCCCAGCGAATACATCCATATCGGCGGCGATGAATGCTTCAATGAACAGACAGGCATTCCGTGGGACCACTGCCCCAAGTGCGCCGCCAAGATGAAGGAACTGGGCATCAAGCCCGGCCCTGCCGCCAAGCACTATCTGCAGAACTATGTCACCGCCCGCGTACAGGACTTCCTGAACGCCCACGGCCGCAAGATTATCGGCTGGGACGAAATCCTGGAAGGTGATCTGGCCGAAGGCGCCACCGTCATGAGCTGGCGCGGTGTCGCTGGCGGTATCGAAGCTGCCGCCAAGGGCTTCGACGCCATTATGACCCCTTACACCTACCTGTACCTGGATTATTACCAGAGCGCCGAAGTGGACAAGGAGCCCCTTGCTATCGGCGGTTATCTGCCGCTGCAGCACGTGTATTCCTACGAGCCGCTGGACGGAATCGCCCCCGGCGCCGAGGACCACATCATCGGCGTGCAGGCCAACCTGTGGACGGAATACATTGCCACCACCGATTATCTGGAATATATGCTGCTGCCCCGTATGTGCGCCCTTTCTGAAATCCAGTGGTGCGCGGCCGATGCCAAGGACTGGGAGCGCTTCGATGCTTCCCTGGACCACACCTTCGCCATCCTGGATGCGATGGGCCTGAATTATTCCCTGGATTGCCGGGGCCTGATCGGTCTGGACCGTCAGCCCGCCCGTACCCCCGAAGAGCTGGAAGAATATCTGGCTACCCGGAATATCGGCTGGTAAAAAGCTATACGATACAAAAAAGCCTCTCCTGGATTTGGAGAGGCTTTTTTTGTGTCTGGAATCAATACAGCAACAGCCCCAGGGCTGCGCCGGCAAGAATCAGATAGATGGGGTTCACCTTGCCCCAATAGCCGGTGACGAAGGCTCCGCCCAGCAGGCACCAGCTTTTCCAGTCCGGAAAATTATCCGTAACCACCTGGACCGACGGCACATGGCCGCTCCAGGTGGTTTTCAGGATCAGGATCACGGCCGCGGCGCCAATCAGGCCCACCACGCAGGGCTTCAGCCAGCCCATCGTTCCGGCGTACAGCTGGCTGCTTTTGAACTTGAGGTAGAAGCGGACAATCAGCAGCATGATCACGAAGGAAGGGATCATCAGCGCCAGGGTGGCGGTGAGGGAGCCGCAGAAGCCCAGGAACTGGCTGCCGGTGGCGTTGTACAGCACGTCGTAGCCCACATAGGTGGCGCTGTTGATGCCCACGGGCCCCGGGGTCATCTGAGACACGGCCACGATGTCCGTGAAGGTGCTTTCGGAAATCCAGGGGTGTTCCACCACCACCTGGTTCTGGATCAGGGACAGCATCGCGTATCCGCCGCCGATGGTAAAGGCCCCGATCACAAAGAAGGTCCAGGCCAGCTGGCCCAGTAAAAACAGCGTCTCCATCATCGGCCCTCCTCCTTGTTCTGTCTGAAGTAGGTCACCGCAAATCCCAGCACCAGCACGCACAGGATGATGTAGATGGGCGATACGTTCAGAAAAGCCACCAGCACCAGCGACGCGACGGCCAACAGCCATTTCCACCAGCTGGTGCAGGATTTCCGGGCCATGTTGACCATCGGGATGGCGATGAGGGCGATCACCACCGGCCGGATGCCCTGGAAGGCCCGTACCACCCAGGGATTGTCCTTGAAGGCCGTGAAGAACATCGCGATGGCCAGAATCATCACGAAAGAGGGGAGGATGCTCCCCAGCGTGGCCACAAGGCTCCCCTTGAAGCCGCGCAGCCGGTGCCCGGCGAAGATAGAAATGTTCACCGCCATCACCCCCGGCGCACTTTGCGACAGGGCCACGATGTCCGGCAGGTCATCGTCCCCGATCCATCCCCGGCGCGACATTTCGGCCTGAATCAGCGGAATCATCGCATAGCCGCCCCCAATGGTGAAGGCGCCGATCTTGGCAAAGACCGCGAAAAGCTCCCAAAGTGATACTTTCTTTTCCATCGACACAAAGATACGGAAAAAAAGCAGTACCTTTGAGCATTATGCGAAAACTGATAACCCTTCTCCTGTGCCTGAGCGCACTGTCCCTGCAGGCCCGCAAGCTGGAGCCCTGGCAGGACCCCAACGTCTTTCAGGAAAACCGCCTGCCCATGCACGCCACTTTCCAGACCCATCAGCAACAGACCTTGTCGCTGAACGGCCGCTGGCGTTTCCATTGGAGCGAGACCGTGGCCGAACGGCTCAAAGGCTTCGAATCCATCACCTATAATGATGCCACCTGGGGCGAAATGCCCGTTCCGGGCCTCTGGGAACTGAACGGCTACGGCGACCCCGTGTACGTGAACATCGGCTACCCGTGGAAGGGTCAGTACCGGAACAACCCGCCCTTCGTCCCGGAAAAAGGGAATCATGTGGGGCAGTACCGCCGCGTCTTCGACCTGGCGAACGACTGGGAGGGCAAGCCGGTCTATCTTTGCATCGGCAGCGCCACCTCCAACGTCCGCGTCTGGGTGAACGGGAAGCCGGTGGGCTATAGCGAAGACAGCAAGCTGGAAGCCCATTTCGACGTCACGTCCTTCGTGCGTCCGGGCCTCAATGTCATCGCCCTGGAAATCTTCCGCTGGTGCGACGGTACCTACCTGGAGGACCAGGATTTCTGGGCCTTCAGCGGCATCGCCCGCGGCGTCTATCTCTATACCCGCGAAAAGCAGCGCCTGGAGGACGTGCATATCCTTTCCGATATGGACGGCAATCTGCAGGTGAGGGCCGATGTCAGCTCCGGCATTTCCAGCGTCAAGATGCAGCTGTCCGATGCCGAAGGCCGTCCGGTGGCCTCCTTCAGCGCCTCCGTGCGCAAGGGAAAGGCCGATGCCCGCGCCGTCGTGGACCAGGTCCGGCGCTGGAGCGCGGAAACGCCTTATCTGTATGACCTTTGCGTGAGCGCCTGCAACGCCGCCGGCGATGTGGTGGAAAGCGCCAGCTTCCCCGTTGGCTTCCGGACCGTGGAAATCAAGGACGCCCAGCTGCTGGTGAACGGGGAGCCCATCCTCATCAAAGGCGTGAACCGCCACGAGATGGACCCCTACAAGGGCTACGAAGTGTCCGAAGCCGATATGATTGCCGACATCCGCCTGATGAAGGAACTGAATATCAACGCCGTGCGCACCTGCCATTATCCCGACGACCCCCGCTGGCTGGCCCTGTGCGACCGTTTCGGCCTGTATGTGGTGGACGAAGGCAATATCGAGAGCCACGGGATGGGCTTCCGCGACGGCCAGACCCTGGCGCAGGACCCGCAGTACCGCGCGGCCCATCTGATTCGCGACCAGCGGATGGTGCAGCGGGATTTCAACCACCCCAGCATCATCATCTGGAGCCTGGGCAACGAGGCGGGACCGGGCCCCAACTTCGTGGACTGCTACAACTGGATCAAGTCCTACGACGGCTCCCGTCCCGTGCAGTACGAGGGCTGCCTGAATACCCGCTTCGACGTTTCCGAAATCTATTGTCCCATGTACCTGGGCGTGCCGAAGAGCCAGGCCTATGCATCGGCCCAGCCCAAGCGTCCCCTCATCCAGTGCGAATACGCCCACGCCATGGGCAATTCGATGGGCAATTTCAAGGATTACTGGGACCTGGTGCGCCAATATCCCGCCTATCAGGGCGGCTTCATCTGGGATTTCCAGGACCAGGCCCTCTGGAACGGCAAATTCTTCGCCTTCGGCGGTGATTACAATACCTCCGACCCTTCGGACGGTTCCTTCAACTGCAACGGAGTGGTGGCCGCCGACCGCAGCCTGCATCCGCATGCCTATGAGGTTCGCTACCAGTACCGGGACATCCTGTCTTCCTGGGCCGATGGCTCCGTCCGTATCCACAACGAATACTTCTTCCGGGACCTTTCCGACGTCCGCCTGTGCTGGAGCGTGGAGGCCGACGGCGTTCCGGCCCTTTCGGGCGTGGTGGAGCAGCTGAAGGCGGCCCCGCAGCAGACGACGGTGGTGGACTTGGGCATCGACCCGGCGCAATTATCGGCCCTGGAAGGTACTCTGACCCTGAATCTGCACTATGTGCTCAAGACGGCCCGGCCGCTGCTGCCCGCGGGCTTCGAACTGGCCTATGACCAGCTGCTGCTGCGGGATGTCCGGCCGGTGATGCTGGATTGCCAGGGCGGGCACATGGGCTTTTTCGACAGCAGTAGTGCGCTGGTACTCAGCGGTACGCGCCCCGTGGCCGGTACCACCGGCGAGCGCGAGGCGGTCTGGACCGTGACCTTCAACAAGCGCACGGGGGCCCTGTCCTCCTATACGCTGGAGCGCAAGGAACTGCTGGCCGAGGCCCTGCTGCCCTGCTTCAACCGGGCGCCCGTGGAGAACGACCTCGGGACCGGCTATGCCTACCGCCTGGCCTTCTGGCGGAAGAACCAACTGGAGGTGGAGTCCTTCAAGGTGGAACCGCTGGACGATACTTATATCGTGAGTGTGGATTTCAAACCCCTCGGCGGAAAAGCCTCCCTGCAGCTTCGGTATCAGGTCTTTTCCGATGGCACCCTGCGCGTTGCCCAGCTGATGGACGATGCCGGCGACATTTCCTCCCTGCCGGATCTGTTCCGCTTCGGGATGGCCTTCGCAATGCCCGGGGAGTATGACCGGGTCGATTTCTTTGGCCTGGGGCCCTGGGAGAACTACAGTGACCGCAACAGCGCCGCGCTACTGGGTCGTTACCGGCAGAAGGTGGCCGATCAGTACCATATGGGCTATGTGCGTACGCAGGAGAGCGGCACGCATACCGGCCTCCGTTTCTTCCGGGTCCTGGATGCGGCCGGAAATGGCCTGGAGGTGGCTTCGGTACGGGATTTCTCGGCATCGGCCCTGCCGTATTCGCTGGAGCAGCTGGATGTGGCGGCCCCCGAAGGAAACAGCGCTACCCGGAACCGGAACGGCCAGTTCGGTGTGCCCCGTCATTCCCTGGAACTGCAGCCTTCCGGCCGTACGCATGTGCATATTGACGCGGTGCAGATGGGCGTCGGCGGCACCAACAGCTGGGGCGCCGAACCGCTGGATGCGTACAAGGTGCATCCCGCCCCTCGCGAGTTCGTCTTTGTGCTTTCCCCGGTGGCAAACCTGTAGCGCTGGATATCTGCGTTTTTTCAAAAAAAGTTGCGAAAAAATTTGCCAGGTAAAAAATAATTACTACCTTTGCAGTCCCGTTCGGAAACGAGCGGGATTTTTAACGAAGATCATTGACAATATTGAAAGACTAAAAGTACAAGCAAGTACCGGAATTGTCAACACAATTCAAACAATAAACGAGCGTCAGTTTCTTTATTTATAGAAACAATTTGCGAGTCATTTTTTTTGAGAACAAGTCAGGTGAACGTTGAGGACCGGAGCGGCCTGTTGGCCGTGAGGACCGGAGACGGAGGCTGGCGCAGTTATCGAAAAAAAGGGCCGCAAAGAAGCGTCAGGGCAAGCTAGTAATTGAAAAAATATACAATGAAGAGTTTGATCCTGGCTCAGGATGAACGCTAGCGGCAGGCTTAACACATGCAAGTCGAGGGGCATCGCGGGT
>CACYHZ010000048.1:0-8777 GCA_902774345.1 uncultured Bacteroidia bacterium
CTACCTTACCCCCACCACCGGGTCCGGGAGGGCGAAGCTGCCGTAGGCCTGTTCGGAGGCGGCGCGGCAGCCGCCGTTGCAGCGCGGGAAGAGGGCGCAGTTGCGGCAGTGATCGGGAACGGCCGAATAGCGGGCGACGGTGGCCGGGTCGGTGAGGATTTCCTCCAGGGAACGCTGGTAGATGTTGCCGATCACATGGGGCGAGTGGTTGCAGAAACGCACGTCGCCGGTAAAACTCACGGCAACGGGCCGGCGCGAAAAATCCGTGGAGCACCAGGTGAAGCGGATATGGGGGTAAGGCGCCGGATCCAGGACACAGAGCGGTGTGCACACCCCGCTGACAAAGCGCATGGCTGGGTTGGCGGCGGCAAAGGACTCCACATCGGCAAAAGCCTTCTGCAGCGCTGTGCGGTCCAGGGAGAGGTCCGACTGGTTCCGAAGGCCCATTCCTCCCAGGTTGAAACGATTCACCATTACGCGCTTGATTCCCAAATCCCTCAACAAAGCCAGCGTCTCGGGAATACCCGGAGCGTTTTCCCGCGTAATCACCAACACGCTGCAGGCAGCTTCGGGCAGGGCCCGGACCACGTTGGACGCCGCAGCAGTCGCCTTTTCCCAGGAACCGGGAAGGCCGGTAAGGGCATCGTGCACGGCCGGATCCGCACTCAGAATGGGAATCTGGATGGCGCTGATGCCGATGCTTTTGAAATTTTCCACGGCATCCGGGGTCAGCAGCGTCCCGTTGGTGAGCACATTCACCCGGCAGCCCTTGAAACGGGCACGGAGGGCCAGGTCATGGACAGAGGGCAGCAGCATGGGCTCCCCGCCGGAAAAGGCCAGGGTGCCCACCGATGCCTGCGAAAGCAGCTTTTTGAGCGTCTTTCTGGCCAGGGACGGATCGGGGTTTCGCAGCGGTGTTTGCCCATCCCTCCAGTAATTATAACAGAACCTGCAACACTGGTTGCAGGCTTCCGTCAGTTCAAATACCAGATTGTCAATCCTCACCGCCCGTGATGTATAAGCCCGGCTGGGAGAAGAGCAGTTCCGCTTCTCCGTCCCCTTCCCGGAGGCCCCAGATCCGCACGACGGCCTGGCCGGTGAAGGTTGGATCTGAAGGAGCATATTTCACCTGATGTTCAGAGGAATTCCCTTCGATGGCAAAATCCTCGGTCTGCAGGAGCGCGCCGATGGACTCTTCGCCGGTCTCTCCGGCAACTCTGCAGTTGATGGCAATCCGAAAATCCTTGTAATCAACGCCAACCAGAACGACTGTCAGCGTTTCTCCGGTCTTCAGCGCATAGCCCGTCTCCTGCTCCCACTTTTCCGTGTAAAAAGAAGCGTAATTCGACGGCACAGGGTCATAGCACATAATCTCCCCGTCATTACCTCCAAAGATATTGCTCAGCGGCCCCCTTTCACAAGACGCCGTAGCAATGATGGACCAGGCCACGAGCATGATTCCGCCCAGTTTATACTTGGCTTTGATGGCTTTGGGATTCGTGCCACGGCTAAGCCATACCCACAGGGACACGGCCAGAAAGGCCGCCCCCGCCAATACATAGACCAGAAAAAACTTGACTTTCATATTCTTAACTTATTTTCCGGAATAAACCTCTTCAAAAAGGATAATACCAAAGATTCCGGAATCTTGCATCCAAAGGTAGTAAAAAAAATTGTGGTTTGCGAATCCTGTCAGGATGTTGTACATTTGTGCTGCTTTTCACAAGATTCAAAACAGAATACGATATGATAAAGAAACTGCAGTCCGTTTGTCTGGTGCTATCCGGTCTGGTGGGATTGCGCAACGGATGACGAATATTACGGTTATATCAGATAGATGATGGAAGTATTGAAGTTTGAGCCCCTGCTGACCCCCTTCGTATGGGGCGGGGAGAGAATCGCCCCTTACAAGGGCCTGGCATCCACCGAAAAACACATCGGCGAAAGCTGGGAACTCTCGGGGGTCGAGGGCCGTATCAGCGTGGTGGCCGATGGTCCCCTGGCGGGAAAGACCATCAACGAGGTAGTGAAGGAGTACAGGGAAGAGCTGGTGGGAAAACACGTGTACGCCAAGACCGGGGACACCTTCCCCCTGCTGTTCAAATTCATCGACGCCCATAAGGACCTTTCCATCCAGGTGCATCCGAACGATGAACTGGCGGCCCGCCAGCACGACGGCGCCTGCGGAAAGACTGAAATGTGGTACGTGATTGCCGCAGAACCCGGCGCCAAGCTGTATTCGGGCCTCAAGACCGCCATCACCCCCGAGGAACTGGAAAGGCGTGCCGCCGACGGCAGCATCACCGAGGTACTGGCCTGCTTCGAAGTGCAGCCGGGCGACGTATTTTTCCTGCCGGCCGGCCGCATCCACGCCATCTGCAGCGGCTGCTTCATCGCCGAAATCCAGCAGACCTCGGACTTTACCTACCGGATCTACGATTATGGCCGCCTGGGCCTGGACGGGAAACCTCGCCAGCTGCATCTGCCTCAGGCCAAAGAAGCCGTGGACTACAAAGTCTATGATCAATACCGGACGGAATACACCCCGGCACAGGACGAAGAGGTGGAACTGATTTCCTGCCCCTATTTCTCTACCAGCGTGCTGGATCTCACCCTCCCCTATGCCAAGGACCTGTCGGAGATCGACTCCTTCTTCACGGTAATGTGCCTGAGCGGCAGCGGCATGCTGGAAGTGGACGGAGAGGAGGTCTCCATCCGCCAGGGAGAGACCGTCCTGATACCGGCAAGCGCCGACGACCTTTGCCTGGTCCCCAACGCTTGCATGAAAGTCCTGACTTCGTTTATTCCAATCCTCTAGCTCTCATCAGGGCCGAAGGATCGGGCTCTGCGCCGCGGAACTGCTTGTACAGCACCATCGGCTCCTCGCTGCCGCCCTTCTCCAGGAAGGTCTTGCGGAAGCGTTCGGCTGTGGCCTTGTTGAAGATGCCGTCGGCCTTGAACTGCTCCCAGGCATCCACGGCCAGCACTTCGCTCCACAGATAGCTGTAATAGCCCGCGCTGTAGCCGCTGCCCATGATGTGGTTGAAGTAGGTAGTGCGGTAACGGGGGATGATTTCATCGATCAGGCCCATTTCCTTGCACACCTTGGCTTCGAAGGCACGGATATCCTCGGGACCGCTGAAGGCGGAGAGTTCTTCGGCAGAGAGCTCGTGCCACTTCATATCCAGAATGGAGGCCGCGCAGAGTTCGCCGGTGGTAAAGCCCTGGTTGAACTTGAGCGCCTGCTGAATCTTGTCCACCAGCTGGGCCGGGATGGGCTCGCCGGTATAGCAATGATTGGCGTAGTTGGACAGGATCTCAGGCACGAAGGCGAAGTTCTCGTTGAACTGGGAGAACATCTCCACGAAGTCGCGGGCCACGTTGGTTCCGGACACCGTCTGATAGGTGCACTGGGAAAGGAAGCCGTGCAGGGCATGGCCGAACTCGTGGAAGGCGGTCTGCACATTGTCGATGGTGAGCATGGACGGAACGGCGGCTGTAGGATCGGCAAGCGGTTCCGGGAAATTGCACACGTTCACGATGATGGGACGCACCCCCGCGGACTGCTCCCGGAAGTTGTTCATCCAGGCACCGCCCCGCTTGGTGGGACGCACATAGTAGTCCTTGTAGAAAATGCCGATGAGGGAGCCGTCGGCGTCGGTGAGCTTGTAGGCGCTCACCTCGGGGTGATACACTTCCACGTCGGGGGCTTCCTCGATCTTGATGCCATAGATGCGCTCGGCGGCGGTGAAAACGCCCTTCAGGACGCTGTCAGCTTGGAAATAAGGCTTGGTCTGGGTCTCGTCCAGGGCGTATTTCTGCGCGCGCAGCTGCTCGGCGTAATAGCCCCAGTCCCAGGCCTCGATCTTGTGACCGGCCATCTGTTCCATCTCCTTCATCTGCGCCTTGGCGCTGCGCATCGCGGCGTCCATGATGGGCTGCAGGAAGGCATCCACCGTCTCGGGCTTGCCGGCCATCTTGTCGGACAGCTGGAAGGCCGCGAATGAGGGATAGCCCAGCAGCTGGGCCATTTCGGCCCGCAGTTGCAGGGTTTCCAGGACGATGGCATTGTTGTCGTGCTCGTTTCCGTGGTTGCCGCGGCTGCTGTAGGCCTTGAACACCTCTTCCCGCTTGGCGCGGTCCGGGCAGGAGGCCATGAAATCGTAGTAGTCGCTCACCGTGATGCCGGTGGCCTCCTTGAAGGCATTGTTCTCCGCCAGGAGGTTCTGTCCGAACTTCTGGGAAAGCGTGGCCAGACGGGTGTTGATTTCGGCAAAACGCTTCTTGCCGGCCTCGTCCAGGCCCACACCTCCGCGTACGAATCCTTCATAAATCTTTTTCACCACCATCTGCTGCTCGCGGGTCAGGCTCTCCGACTGCTCGTAAACGGCCTTCACACGGGCGAACAGGTCCTCGTTCATCATGATCCGGTTGGAGGCTTCGGTGAGCATCGGGAGCACCTCCTCCTCGATGGCCTGCATCTCGGGGGTGGAATCGCTCTCGCTCAGGTTGAAGAACACGCCCTGCACCTTGTCCAGCAGGGGCGAGGACTGCTCCATCGCCAGGATGGTGTTCTCGAACGTAGGGGCATCGGGGTTCTTCACGATATCCCGGATGTTTCGGCGCTGCTCCTCAATTCCGTCCCGGAAGGCAGGCATGTACTGGTCCAGGTTCATCGCATGGAACGGAGCCGTTCCATACGGCGTATCCCATTCCTGGAGAAAAATGTTGCGGGGCTGACAATTGTCACAGGCAGTGAGCATGGCCATGGCTGCAATAATCGGAAGGATTCTTTTCATCGTTCGTTTCGTTTCCCTACTTCACCTGGACACCGTCAAGGTCCAGCAGGGTAAATTGATAATTACCGTTATAATAGGTCAGAAGACCCGTAAGATCCACCTTGGCACCTTTCAGAATAGCGTCGGCGATGGGGGTGTCGGCGAACTTGGCATAGCCGCTGGTGCGCACCTGCAGCTCGGTACCGCCCGGGGTGGTAAAATACTGGCTCAGGGTGTAAGCCTCAGCCGGGAAGGTATCGCGGGAGCCCGCGGGGATGGCACCGTCAAAACCAGTCTCCATATAGCGCTTGAAGCCCTGCTCGGTGATGGCCCAGGTAGTAATGCCGTAGTTGTCCTTGTTGCGCAGATAAGTGGGGCTGTCGTGCTTGTCGTACAGGATGACGAAGATCTTGTTGGCGTACGTGAGGTCTTTGACGGTCACATAGCGTCCCACGTAGTTCAGATCCTTGATCTGGCTGTCGCTGATGGTCATCACCAGGTCCTCTGCCCTCCGCTTGTCATAGCCCTTGAAGACATGGGCATCGACCTTGGACGCCAGGTCCAGGTAAGCCGTGTCGTACTTCGGATCCACCGAAGCCAGGCCCAGCTGAAAGGCACCGCCATACTGTCCCAGGACCAGGCCGTTGCACTTGATGAAGACCTGCTGGCCGAAGGGAAGCTCGTTGTACATGCTGGTACGACCGGTCTTCACCTCGATGGCGCCGGTTTCGTCCTGTACATAAATGGAACGGTACACGTTGCCGGCGTGGTCAGAAGACACCACATAGCCGGAAATCACGATTTCCTCCTTGATTTCCACCTTGGAGCCTTTATGCATGGCCTTCAGGTCCTTGATGGACGTGATGGTGGCCGGGGCAAAGTCCGCCGCGGTATAAAACTTTTCCGAGGCGGGTTCAGCATATTTCCCGGTGAACACCGGCTGCCACTCCTCCTTCAGACTCTGGCAGGAAACGAGCGCTGCAAGGGCGCAAATGGTAAAGATACTCTTTTTCATGGCTCTTAGAATCTGAAGTAAATGTTAAGCATGTAGTTGATACCCGACATGTAGAAATACTTGGGGTCGAAGCGGTAGTAGCGGGTGCCTTGGTCGGTCTTGGACACCAGACGGGTCTGCTCGAAGCCGCCGGTCTTCACGTTGGTATTGTTCAGCAGGTTCTTCACATTACAGGAGAAGCCCAGCTGATACTTGCGCTGGATGTACCAGGACTTACCCACGGACAGGTTCACCAGGAAAGCGGGTTTGAACTTCTCCTGGCTGGTCATGTACAGGATTTCCTCGTCGGTGACATCATGCTCGGCGGGGCCGCAAACGGCAGCGGTGGTGCGGTACAGCGGGCTCATATCCAGATAGGCGCGGTCGAAGTACTGCACGTCCCCTTCGATGAACCAGTAGTTGTAATTGTAGGACAGGCCCAGGCTGGCTGCAGTCTGAGGCGTGGAGGGCACATAGTGCTTGATCTGGGTGCCGTCCAGGAGGACGGTGCTCTTCCAATAGGACAGGGGCACGTTCTCCATCACGATCTCGGCGCTGTTGTCGATGGTCTGGGTCATCTTGGGCGTGGAGGTATAGACATACTCACCCAGAGACAGGGCGCCCTGCACCGTCAGGTTGGGAACAATATAGGTGGGGACCTTGAAGCCCAGCTCCAGACCCGTGTGCCGCTCGTCAATACCCGTGATGGCAAAGCTGGAGTAGCTGTGGTACACATCGTCGTAGGCCGTCATCACCTTTGATTGTCCGCCCATGTAGCTGTAGAAGACGGTGGCACGCAGATTGATGCCGTGGCCGCTGTACTGCCAGTTCAGGTCGGAAGAGAAGGTATGGGAGGTCTTGGCGTCCGGTACCAGGGTGTTGCGGGTACGGGGCGAAATGAACATATTCGCAAACTTGGGAGCATCGGTGTAGATACCGACATGGCCATACACCCGCATATTGCCGCCGATCACGTAACTGGCGCCCAGTTTGGCCGCACCAGTAACGAAGTTCAGGATCTTGGACTTGCCTTTGGACGTGGTGACGGAGCCGTCAGGGTCATAGGTAGGGGCGATTTCCGCGCCGGTCTTGGGATCCACCAGGGGGTTTCCGTCGTCCCCCAGGCCGGGGAACAGCCCCTTGCGCGCATAACCGATACGCCAGTAGGCATCATAGCTGAAACGGGCACCGGCCGTGATGCTCAGGTTGCCACGAGTAAAGTTCAAATCCCACCAGTGACCGACATTACGGACCTGGGAAGCGTAGTTGTAACCATAAATGTCGCCCTGGGCCAGTGTCGGTGCCGTGCCGTGGGCCAGGTAGTAATCCAGGTCGTTCTGCAGCATGTATTCGGTGGAGAAATCCCGCTCGGCGAAGTTGTCCATATCCATGTAATACTGACCGCCCAGCAGATCACCCACCACCTTGTAGTAGTGCGTGTAGTTCAGGCGGGCGAACACGCCCAGATTCAGCGCCAGGTACTTGCCGGGACGAGTGTGGACATTCCAGGCAATGTTCAGGTCACGCTGGTTGGAACGACGTTCTTCCTGGATATACTTGGAGCGACCGTTTTCCTGCATCGCGTTGATGTGATACAGTTTATCCCAGTCCACGTGGGTGTACTGAGGATACTCGGAAGCATGGGTCCAGACTTCCCGGGCCCATCCCCATTTGTAGTCATCGTCACGGTTCAGGTCCTCGTTGGTAGCACTCAGGAAATAGCTGGGCAGGTTGCGGTAATAGTTGGGACGGGGATCCTGGGCGTCGTACCAGTCCAGTGCCGTATAACCGTTCCGTCCGAAGCGGGCCATAATGGTGAGTTCGGAAGAGAAACGGTCGGAATAGGTGTAATCGTACTGGGCGAAGACAACCGGTTCGTGCGTCTTGCGGACACGGGAGTTGCGGACCCTGCCGTTCTGGTAACCCCAGTTGGCGTTGTACAGATTGTCCCCCATCAGGTCATAGACCTCCTGGGTGGAAGCGGTCTGGGTACCGCGCTCACCGGCTGATCCGAAGGCCACCAGCGATACCATATGTCTGTCGTTGATGCGCTTGTCGGCGGCAAAGTAATAGGAGAAGGAACGGTAGTACACACCCTTAATCCAGTCGTTGCCGCCCAGACGGGTACTGATATTGGTCGCAAAGGCCCAACCGTTGTCCTGCATGCCGGTGGCATAGGAACCCATCACGCGCAGGCGGTACAGGGTATTGTTGGTCAGGACACTTCCCCGCAGGCCCTTCCGCACATGGGAGGCCGTACCGTAAATGTTGGTAATGCCGTTAAAACCGCCCAGACCATAGTTGGATATATCGGCCCCGGTGAAGGACTCCTTGTCACGCATCGCCTCGTTCAGGCCGCTCCACAGCGAGAAGGGGGTGTAGCCGGTGATGGCATCGTTCAGACGGACGCCGGCCAGATACACGTCCTGGGTCTCTGAGGCATAGCCGCGAACGCGGAAACGCACCGCCGAGAAGTTGTAGCCGGCGATGTTGTCGAACACGTCGTTGCTGCCGAACAGAACCGAAGGATTGTCGGTGAAACCGGTATCGTCCATATCGAAGGCCGCGAAGTTGTCTTCGTCCAGCGGGAGCTGCCGGTTGGTGGAGGACATGGAAATGTTGAACATGTTCTTCACATAGCCGTCGTTCACCGTCACCTGCACCTGGTTGGTCAGGAATTCAGGGGCTTCCACGATGAGGATGTACTGTCCGTCAGGCAGGGAGGGAATCAGGAAGGTACCGTCCTGGTCCAGTGCTCCCTGCATCAGCTTCAGCCGGGCATTCTCCACGGGCTGGCGGCCGTTGCGGTCAATCACCGTACCCTTGACGCCGCCGGTGGGCGGATCCTGGGCAAACAGGGCCGCCGACGCCAGCAGGGCGGCACAAGTGAGTATAATGCGTCTTATCATAATAGGTAGTTACTTCTTAATGACGATGTAGGTGGGATAGTGGTCCGAGAATCCGCCGACGAAAGCGCCGTTGGAGAAGGTGCGGAAAGGCGTACC